>NZ_JAKUFQ010000003.1:0-141463 GCF_022663475.1 Bacillus cereus group sp. BfR-BA-01382 | reverse complement strand
ATTGTTCCTTCACATACTTGGCATACGATTGTTCCCATTTTTTATTTCCCCCTAAGTTTATGGTCCTAAAAACTTTTAGCTGTCCATTTCCTATCAATTATTGGGCTTTTGTATGCTCTGTGTGATCACATCCGCAAGATCCACATTTCCCGTAAAGTACCGTTACTTTCTCATCTTCGAAGTGTGCAATTGTACCTTCACAATCTTGACATACGATTGTTCCCATTTTTCATTTCCCCCTAAGTTTATAATCCCAAAAACTTTTTTGTAACCGCTTAACTTTCTGTCTTTATTTTAATATGTTATACTTTTTACGTCAATAGGTTTTTAGTATAACACATTAAATATTTTAAATTTTAATTAGTATGCGATATTCAAATAAAAAACAGCCATATTTATAAGTACGACTGTTTCACATTAATTATTCTTCATATTCCGCATGTAAAGAAGTTGACGGAACTAGAAATTTGAAAAACTGAGCTAACTCCTTCGCTTCCTCTTCTGACCCTAATTTAAAAATCTCCTGTATATATTGAACATTCTCTACATCATCTCTTCCGAGTAAAGTAGACCTTCCTGTTTGCATACAAACAATGAGCGGTTTTCCAAAAAACATATTTGTATAAATAACACCAAAATCATAACGTGTATCATGTGTCATAAACCCTAAAAATCGTACCTTCACACTTTCATGCTCATCATACAATTTTTCAAACATTGGTTTCCACCTTTCTACATCACGTTTCATTACTAGTATATTAAACAAAACATGTAATACTCCTTTTAATTGTCAAAAAATTCAGTAGGATGTAGAATAATAGTATTCTACTAAGTTAGGGGGAACTTATATGCAACATGCCTTTATTACGCTTGTACCTAAATCCAATCAACAATCTGTTTCAATAGATGATATAAAACAACTTTTTCATTATTATAAAACAGTTACTTCTAAAACTGGTGCCCAAATTAATTACCCGTATACAAATACCGCTTTTCCTTATGAAATTTTAGATACATCAGCAACAACATTAAAACTTCAATCCAATCACGACCGGTATGACTCAATTTATATTGGTGTTGGTATAGAAAATGAACAATCTTTCATCCAAGTTTCTTTACCACCTAATGCAACATATGGTGACAAAGGGAAAGCGAATGAATTTTGCCGTTTTTTAGCGAAGAAATTAGAAGGAGAGTTACAATTATTTAATGGAAGAACAATGTATTTTTATAAACGTTAATTTAAAAAATAGATAATATGATTAAAAATAGTATACAATTCGAACATGTAAGAAATAAAGCTTGCTTTCTTACGTGTAATACAAAATATGCTATTACATAGGCTAAATACAGGAATACGAAAAAAAGAATAACTTTATAATGAAACTTATCACCATTCGATAATGTTAATACAGTGGAAAAGCCACTCCATAGTAGTAAATGATAAAATATAACATGTAATATTTTCATGGAACCTTCTCCTTTGACATGCTCTATTTTATTAATATATGGGGTTAAGTTTGAATCAATTACATATTATAGGATGATATATATTACCTTTGAAGTAAGTTACGCCTAAATCATTTGTTAAAGTATTATATATTCATTCGACAAGTACGTTTAAAGACCTTGCAAGTCATTTGATGAAAATAAAAATAGCCCCTCTCTTACAATAAGAGAGGGGCTATTTACATTACTTAAATTATTTTACAATGTGAATTGGCATTCCAAGAGCAACTTCAGCTGCTTCCATTGTGATTTCACCTAATGTTGGGTGAGCATGGATTGTTTGAGCGATATCTTCAGCTGTCATTCCAGCTTCGATAGCTAAACCAATCTCAGAGATAATATCAGAAGCACCTGCACCTGCAACTTGAGCACCTACAAGAAGACCATCTTCTTTACGTGTTACAAGTTGTAGGAAACCGTCAGTGCTGTTTAATGATAATGCACGACCGTTAGCAGCGAATGGGAACTTAGATACAGTTACAGTCATTCCAGCTTCTTCAGCTTGTTTTTTAGTGTAACCAACAGATGCTAATTCTGGATCAGTGAAGCATACTGCAGGAATTCCGATGTAATCGATAGCTGATGCATGGCCACTAATTGCTTCTACAGCTACTTTACCTTCGTAAGAAGCTTTGTGAGCTAATGGTGGTCCAGGAACGATATCACCGATTGCATAGATGTTTGGTACATTTGTACGACATTGCTCATCGATTTCGATGATGCCGCGGTCAGTCATTTTAACTCCAACTTGCTCAAGACCGATTTCTTGAGTGTTTGGACGACGACCTACAGTTACTAATACGTAATCTGCTTCTACAGTTTGGATTTCACCTTTAACTTCAAAGCTAACTTTTACGCCAGTTTCTGTTTCTTCAACGCCTTTAGCCATAGCTTTTGTATGGATATTTACGTTACCTTTTTTCTGTAGAGCACGTTTAACAACAGAGCTCATAGCTTTTTCGAAACCAGCTAAGATTTCGTCGCCAGCTTCTACTACAGTAACTTCTGTACCGAAGTTAGCATATGCAGTACCTAATTCCATACCGATGTAACCGCCGCCGATTACAACAAGTTTTTTAGGAATTTCAGGTAAGCTTAAAGCACCTGTAGAGTTGATAACACGTTTAGAGTATTTGAATCCTGGAATTTCGATTGGTGTAGAACCAGTTGCAAGAACAGCATTTTTAAACGTATAAGTTTGAGCTGCATCTTCAGTCATAACGCGTAATGTGTTAGCATCTACGAAGTAAGCTTCACCGCGAATGATTTCAACTTTGTTACCTTTAAGAAGGCCTTCAACACCGCCAGTTAATTTCTTAACTACGCCGTTTTTCCATTCTTGAACTTTTGTAAAGTCAACTTTTACGTTCTCTGCAGTGATACCCATGTCATCAGAATGCATTGCATTCTCATAACGATGACCTGCATTGATTAACGCTTTTGAAGGAATACATCCAACGTTTAAGCATACGCCACCAAGGTTAGCTTTTTCAATAATTGCTACCTTTTGACCTAATTGTGCTGCACGAATTGCCGCAACGTATCCACCAGGACCTGCACCAACAACGACTGTATCTAATTCAATTGGGAAATCTCCTACTACCATTGTTATTACGCCTCCATTACTAATAATTGTGGGTCATTCAATAGACGTTTAATTTGGTTTAACGCTTTTTGAGCAGTTGCGCCGTCAATTAAACGATGGTCAAAGCTTAGAGATAATGCTAATACTGGAGCTGCAACGATCTCGCCATTTTTCACAACTGGTTTTTCAGCGATACGGCCGATACCAAGGATTGCTACTTCTGGGTGATTGATAACTGGAGTGAACCATTGTCCACCTGCAGAACCAATGTTTGTAATTGTGCAAGAAGCACCTTTCATTTCAGTTGGAGCTAGACGACCTTCACGTGCTTTACCAGCAAGATCGTTGATCTCGTTAGAAATAGTGAAGATAGACTTACGATCTGTATCTTTAACAACTGGTACTAATAGACCTTTGTCTGTATCAGCTGCGATACCGATGTTGAAGTAATGTTTATGAACTACTTCTTGAGATGCATCGTCTAAAGAAGTGTTTAACATTGGGTATTCACGTAATGCAGATGTTAAAGCTTTAACAACGTACGGAAGGTAAGTTAATTTAATACCTTTGTCAGCTGCTACTGCTTTGAACTTCTTACGGTGAGCAACAAGCTCAGTTACATCAACTTCATCCATTAATGTTACGTGAGGAGCTGTATGCTTAGAGTTAACCATTGCTTTCGCAATCGCTTTACGGATACCACTCATTTTCTCACGAGTTTCTGGATATTCTCCAGCTGGAATTGGTTGTGCTTTTGGTGCTTCTTCTTTCGCTGCTGCTGGAGTAGCTTCTACTGCTACTGGAGCCTCAGTTGCTGCTACAGTTTGTCCACCATTTGCAAATGCATCGATGTCAGCTTTTACGATACGGCCATTCTTACCAGTACCAGCTACTTTATGAATGTCTACACCTTTTTCACGAGCGTATTTACGAACAGATGGCATAGCGATTACGCGCTCATTTACTACTTCTGCAGTTGCTGCTGGAGTAGCTTCCGCTGCTGGAGCTTCTACTGCTGCTTCTTCAGCTTTTGGAGCTTCATCATGATCGTCACCTTTAAATTTAAGGTTTTCGTATCCAGGAGCATCAAATTTAATTAATGTATCTCCTACGATTGCAACTGTTCCTTCTTCTACAAGTACTTCAAGTACTTTACCTTTAACAGGAGAAGGGATTTCTACTACTGCTTTATCATTTTGTACTTCAAGAAGTACATCGTCTTCATTTACTTCATCGCCTGGTTTAATAAACCATTTTACGATTTCACCTTCGTGGATACCTTCACCGATATCTGGTAGTTTAAATTCAAATGCCACGGAATTCAGCCCCCTGATTCATTTCATTATTATGGAATATGTGCAAAAGAAACCAGCATGTGCTGATTTCTTTTGCACATGAAAAACTAAAAATTAGAAGTTCATTACTTTGTTTACAGCTTCAACAATATCCTTGTGGTTTGGTAACCATACGCTCTCTGCTTGAGAGAATGGGAATACTGTATCAGCAGCTGCAACACGTACAACTGGAGCTTCTAAGTTTAAGATTGCACGGTCGTTAATTTCCGCTACAACGTTAGCTGCAATACCAGCTTGTTTTTGAGCTTCTTGAACTACAACTACGCGACCTGTTTTTTCAACAGAAGCGATGATTGTTTCGATATCTAATGGTTGAACTGTACGTAAGTCAACAACCTCTAAAGAGATACCTTCTTTTTCAAGTTCTTCAGCAGCTTTTAATGCAGCGTGAACCATAGCACCGTAAGCGATAACAGATACATCTGTACCTTCACGTTTGATATCAGCTTTGCCTAAATCAATTGTGTATTCGCCTTCTGGTACATCTTGGCGGAATGAACGATACAATTTCATATGCTCTAAGTAGATAACTGGATCGTTGTCACGAATCGCAGAGATTAAAAGACCTTTAGCATCGTATGGAGTAGATGGAATAACAACTTTTAGACCAGGTTGTTGAGCCACTAATCCTTCTAAGCTATCAGCATGTAGTTCAGGAGTATGAACACCACCACCGAATGGAGAACGAACTGTTACTGGAGCAGTCCAACGTCCACCAGAACGGTAACGCATACGAGCCAATTGACCAGAAATTGAATCCATTACTTCAAAAACGAAACCGAAGAATTGGATTTCTGGAACTGGACGGAATCCTTCAAGTGCAAGACCAACTGCAAGTCCACCAATACCAGACTCTGCAAGTGGAGTATCCATTACACGATCTTCACCAAATTCAGCTTGTAAACCTTCAGTAGCACGGAATACACCGCCGTTTACACCAACGTCTTCACCAAATACAAGTACGTTAGGATCATTTTTCATTTCAACGCGTAAAGCATCAGTGATTGCTTGAATCATTGTCATTTGAGCCATGGCTTACTTCGACTCCTTTTCTTTGTAGATTTCATATTGTTCAGCTAAGTTGTAAGGCATTTTTTCGTACATGATTTCCATTAAATCAGTTACTTTTTGTTTTGGAGCTTGGTCAGCCTTAGCAATTGCTTGTTTGATATCTTCTTTTGCTTCTTCGATTACTGTCTCTTCAACTTCTTGAGACCATAGGCCTTTAGCTTCTAAGAACTTACGGAAGCGTACGATTGGGTCTTTTTGTTCCCATTCGTTTTCGATATCTTTTGTACGGTAACGAGTTGGGTCATCACCAGCCATTGTATGTGGACCGTAACGGAATGTTAAAGTCTCGATTAAAGTAGGACCTTCGCCATTTACTGCGCGCTCACGAGCGAAAGCAGTTGCTGCGTATACAGCTAATGGATCCATACCGTCTACTTGAATTCCGTAAATACCTGCTGCTACTGCTTTTTGTGCTACAGTTTTAGCTGCAGATTGCTTTTCTACTGGAGTAGAGATTGCATAACGGTTGTTTTGAACAACGAAGATTGCTGGAGCTTTGAATGCACCTGCAAAGTTCATACCTTCGTAGAAGTCACCTTGTGAAGCACCACCGTCACCAGTGTAAGTAATTGCAACAGATTTTTTACCACGTAGTTTCATACCTAACGCAACACCAGCAGTTTGGATGATTTGCGCACCGATAATGATTTGTGGAGCTAATGCATTTACATTCTCAGGCATTTGGTTACCCATGAAGTGTCCACGAGAGAATAAGAATGCTTGATATAATGGAAGTCCGTGCCATACTAATTGTGGTACATCACGGTATCCTGGTAAGATGAAGTCTTCTGCTTCAAGTGCGAAATGACTCGCTAATTGAGAAGCTTCTTGTCCAGCTGTAGGTGCGTAGAAACCTAAACGTCCTTGACGGTTTAAAGAAATAGAACGTTGATCTAATACGCGAGTATACACCATACGACGCATTAATTCTTTTAATTGATCATCAGATAATTCAGGCATAGCTGCTTCATTCACAACTTCACCGTTTTCATTTAAAATTTGTAATGTTTCAAATTGAGCTGCGATAGCTTTCATTTGCTCATCAACATTAAATAGGGTCTTTTTTGTTTTAGTACCCATTCCGTTCACCTCTTCCTCTCTTGAACCATATTCTGAAACGCTTTCACTGGCTATTTTCCAGTTTAAAAAGCGCAACGATGTAAACCAACATGTTTATCTGTCGGTTGAGAATAATTTTGTGTACCTAACAATCTGTACTAATGTTTTTTCAGAAACATATTAATACAATCTTGATCACGTTTTTTAGTTTACAACTATTCTAATTACGATGTCAATTACTTTGAATACGTTTTTTTATAAATAATATGCAGGTTTCTACTACACAAACGTGTTTTTATTTTTTACATCTGTATTAGTAAGCATTGACCTACTGTTATATTATTCCCTTTTTCACTTATTTTTTCTCTTAGAATAATATGTAAACGATTTAATTCTCTTTAGTTTTTCTCTCTTCGTAACAAAAATATACAAACTATCCTTCCTTTTTTAGGTAAATACCTATACATTTCTACCCTCTCTTCCATACATTATAGTAACCGCAGTATTAGCGGGAAATGATAAAGGAGGTCATCTCATGTACGGATACTCATATTGCTATCCAACTTGTTCATATCCTTCCTACGGTTATGGCGGTTCTTGTGGCGGGTCTGGACGCGGCTTCGCCTTAATCGTTGTGTTGTTTATTCTTTTAATTATCGTTGGTGCTGCTTGCATTCGCTAATGTAAAACGAAACAACTATGGAAAGAAAAAGACGGCTTTGCCGTCTTTTTCTGTTTATCACATACATAAATACTCTATAATAGAACGATTTCCAAAATACCTTCCCTTTCTTGCCGATGACTTTTTCCATCTCCTTTGGTAGACTAAAGAGAAAAGGAGAGATTACATATGCTTACAATGAAAGATGTTATTCGCGAAGGAGATCCTATTTTGCGCAACGTTGCAGAAGATGTTTCATTACCGGCAAGCGAAAAAGATACAACTACCCTAAAAGAAATGATTGAATTTGTAATAAATAGCCAAGATCCTGAAATGGCTGAAAAATATAGTTTACGCCCTGGAATCGGATTAGCGGCTCCGCAAATCGGTGTTTCAAAAAAAATGATTGCAGTTCATGTAACCGATGCGGACGGTACATTATATAGCCATGCATTATTCAATCCAAAAATCATTAGCCATTCTGTTGAACGTACATATTTACAGGGCGGTGAAGGCTGTCTATCTGTAGACCGCGAAGTACCTGGTTATGTTCCTCGTTATACAAGAATTACAGTAAAAGCAACTTCTATTAACGGGGAAGAAGTAAAATTACGTTTAAAAGGTTTACCAGCAATCGTATTCCAACACGAGATTGACCATTTAAATGGCGTTATGTTCTATGACCATATCAATAAAGAAAATCCTTTTGCCGCTCCTGATGATTCCAAACCTCTAGAGCGATAATAATAAAGAGGCGGAAGTTAATCTTCCGCCTCTTTATTATGAAATGGGTTCCATATTCACTTATAGCAATCCAGCCCACTTTAGTCCATGATATATACCGTCTTCACTAACATCCTTTGTCACATGATTTGCAAGTTTTTTCAAGTCTTCATGGCCATTTCCCATCACAATACCTGTGCCAACGGCTTCGATCATTTCTAAATCATTTAAACCATCTCCAAATGCATACACTTGATCACGATTAAAACCTAACTTTTCAATGTATTTCTCAATTCCTTTTGCCTTAGAACCACCATTCGGAATGATATCCATTGAATATGCATGCCAACGAATAAAATGAAAATCTGGATAATGATTAATAAACTTTTCCTCTTCATTTACTTCACAAAAAAGTAGTGTTTGATAAATATTACGTTCCTCATAAAAATTAGGCTCATATGGTGGATGCTCAAAGTTTAAGCTTCCAAAGCCTTCTTTCACATAATCATGATATTCCACTGATGCTCTCATATCTTGATGGTCAAGATATACAAGTGGATATCCTTCTTGTTTTGCAAACTGAGTAAACTTATGTAAAGAATCTGGATGTAACGGATTATTAAATATTACCTCATCTTCAAAGACAACGTATTGTCCATTAAAACTAACATAATTATGTATATCAAGTTCCTTACGAATATCTTCGAACATAAATGGCGCGCGCCCTGTCGCAATTGCTACATGTACACCTTTTTCTTGTAACTGTTTTACTGCATCTCGTGTAGATTGTGGAATTTTTTTATCATGATCTAATAATGTTCCATCAATATCAAAAAAGACAATTTTATCATTCATTTGTCAAAATCCTTTCTGGCACTCTATATTCCTATTTTGAATATCACTTTTCAAATTCTAAAAAAAAGTATAACATATTAAACATCTGTGAAGAAAGCGTTCCCTTTCTGACCTTATTTGTAAACTTTGCATATATATATTAGTAAAACATGTGGATACTTGTTCGGATGAATTTTCTTTTCCATTCTTCCTCATACTATACCTATAACTAACGGCTACTAATCGTTACTATAGAATAACTTTCACTGTATGGGAAAGGACAAGACTCACCATTCACTTTTGTCCTATCTCTTATATCAGAGATAGAATTTTCACTAGTAATATGCATGTTTAAAATAAGGAAAGGAAGGAGTAATCATGCTGAAGAAGCTGAAGAAAAAGCTCAAGCGTTATTTAAACGGTCTAGTCCGTAAAAAGACAATCGCTTAAATTGTGCCCATTTCGGGCTTTTTCTTCATTCTCATTCGAAAAAACATGAAAATCGTGACTGTTTGCTTTATAATAAGTAACAGATAATGCAAAACATAGACAAGGAGAGGTTTTCCAAATGATTTTTAAAGTATTTTATCAAGAAAAATTAACTGAGGTTCCAGTACGTGAAAATACAAAAGTTTTATATTTAGAGGCTACGTCTGAAAAGGATGTTCGTACAAAATTAAATAAGTTCGCATATAATATCGAGTTTGTTCAGTCTGTTACTGGCGCTCATCTTGAATATGAAAAAGAAAACGCTGATTTAACATTAGCGGAAATCGTATAGCGATATGAAATTTCTAAAAAACGACCAAGTTGCTGTATTTGCTCTCGGTGGGCTTGGTGAAATCGGTAAAAATACATACGCTGTTCAATTTCAAGATGAAATTATTATAATTGATGCTGGAATTAAATTTCCAGAGGACGAACTTCTCGGAATCGATTATGTAATACCAGACTACACTTATTTTGTGCGAAACGAAGATAAAATTAAAGGGTTATTCATTACACATGGTCACGAAGATCATATCGGCGGAATCCCTTACCTATTACGTCAAGTGAACATCCCGATTTACGGCGGAAAATTAGCAATTGCACTCATCAAAAACAAATTAGAAGAACACGGCTTACTTCGTAAAGCAAAACTTTACGAAATTCAAGAAGATGACGTTATTAAATTCAAAAAAACGTCTGTATCCTTCTTCCGTACAACTCACAGTATTCCAGATTCGTACGGCGTTGTTGTGAAAACACCTCAAGGTCAAGTTGTTCATACAGGTGATTTCAAATTTGATTTCACACCAGTTGGTGAACCAGCTGATTTAACAAAAATGGCTGAAATCGGTAAAGATGGCGTGCTATGTCTATTATCTGATAGTACGAACAGTGAAGTTCCAAACTTTACTATGTCTGAGCGTCGCGTTGGTGATAGCATTCAAGACATTTTCCGTAAAGTAGACGGACGGATTATATTCGCAACCTTTGCATCAAATATTCACCGCTTACAACAAGTTATTGAAGCTGCTGTTGAAAACAACCGTAAAGTAGCTGTGTTTGGTCGAAGTATGGAAGCAGCGATTGAAATCGGACAAAACCTTGGTTATATTCGTTGCCCGAAAGATACATTCATAGATGCATCTCAACTAAACCGCTTACCAGCTAATAAAGTTGTTATTTTATGTACAGGTAGTCAAGGTGAACCGATGGCAGCACTTTCACGTATTGCAAACGGTACACACCGCCAAATTCAAATTATTCCTGGAGATACAGTTGTTTTCTCTTCTTCACCAATTCCAGGAAATACAATTAGCGTAAGTCGTACAATTAACATGTTGTACCGCGCTGGCGCTGATGTAATTCACGGGAAACTTTCAAATATCCATACAAGTGGACACGGTGGGCAAGAAGAACAAAAGTTAATGTTACGTCTAATTAAACCGAAGTACTTCATGCCAATTCATGGTGAATATCGTATGCAGCGTATGCACATGAACATAGCAAATGATTGTGGTATCCCTGAAGAAAATTGCTTCATTATGGATAATGGCGATGTTCTTGCTTTACGTTCTGATGAAGCTAGCGTAGCTGGAAAAATCCCATCTGGTTCGGTCTACATTGATGGAAACGGTATTGGGGATATCGGCAATATCGTATTACGAGATCGTCGTATCCTTTCTGAAGAAGGACTTGTAATTGTAGTTGTAAGCATTGATATGAAAGAATTTAAAGTTGCAGCAGGACCTGATATCATCTCACGCGGTTTCGTTTACATGCGTGAAAGCAGCGATTTAATCAATGATGCACAAACATTAATTACAACTCATTTAGAAAAAGTAATGGAGCGTAAAACAACACAATGGTCTGAAATTAAAAATGAAATTACAGACACATTAGCTCCATTCCTATATGAGAAAACGAAACGCCGTCCAATGATTTTACCAATCATTATGGAAATATAAGAAAAAGGACAATGCTATGAAGGCATTGTCCTTTTCTTTTCTCTTATCTTAAAAAGTGTTTAAATCGATCCACTTCATCGTCATGACCAATGACAATTAATATATCTCCTGCTTGAATATTCTCCGTAGCCCGAGGGGATACGATAACTTCTTTACCTCGTTTAATTGCTACAATATTCAATCCAAACTTCGCACGAATATCTAATTCAATTAAAGAGTGCCCATCAATTTTTTTATTCGCAATAATCTCTACAATACTATGCTCATCTGAAAGCTCAAGGTAGTCTAACACATTGCTTGATGCAATATTATTAGCAATCCTTTTTCCCATATCACGTTCTGGATGCACAATATGATCTGCACCTATTTTACTTAACACTTTTTCATGATAATCATTTTGAGCTTTTACAGTAATATTTTTTACACCCAATTCTTTCAAAATCAAAGTAGTTAAAATACTTGAATTTAAATTATCTCCAATAGCAACGACTACGTGATCAAAATTTCGAATACCAAGGCTTTTTAATACCATCTCATCTGTTGAATCTGCAATTACAGCATGCGAAGCTATATTTGCAAATTCATTAATTTTATCCTCATCTGAATCGATTGCCATTACTTCCATACCTAATTGAGCTAGTTCTCGGCAAATACTTCCACCAAAGCGACCAAGTCCAATGACAGCAAACTCTTTTTCTTTCTCACCCACAGGAATTCCTCCAATAACTTCAAGTACTATTTATTTTCAGTGTAACACACTTTATATGCGTCACAAAAACTGTAATTAGCTCTTATTTTTGTTTTTGTATATAAAAATATTGTTGCAAGTAAAAAGCGATACCAACAAGTAACATAGCAAATACAAATATATTTCCAAACGAACTAAATGTTTCAAAAACGAATAATAATGTTTCTTGACCAAAAAAGGCAAATAGCAGCTGTATGAATGCAAATAACAACGCCCATATGTAATGATGTTGATGAAATAAATAATGCGTTGCACCTAAAAAAGCAATAAACGAAAAGATAAAGATCCACCAATTTTCTAAAAATAGTTGCCAATTAGAAAATTGATATCCATTTACTAATATCGCAATAAGCGCGATAACTGCCATCGTCGGCACACTCCAAAATAATGCCCGTCCTCTAAAGAAACGAGTGCCTTTAACATCTCCTTTTTCATGTGCAATATATGTTAGTACTACTGTGCTTATATACAAAACAGAAAGAATTGTTAAAACGATAATGAGCCAAAAATGTAATTGATAATATTCATGTTCTATATTTGTCACGATTGCAGCTAACATACACGGAATTAACATTCCCGTCCAACCATCTACTTTTCTTTCATTCCAAAAGACCGTATTACCAATCCTTATTCCTAACAGCATAAAAATAATGATACCCAATACAAATAACGTAGTTTTATTCCCTACTAAACTCGTTGAGAAAGCAATTAATCCAATAAATAAAAAGAGCACAAACCCATTCATAATTTCTAGTACAGGTGATAAATATCTCTTCACCCATTTGTATGTTTCGTCATATTCATTATTATCTACTAGACGATAGGCATAAAAACTTATCCCAAAATAAACCGCCGCAATAATAACATACGCATATAAGACGAAACATAAAATCGCACTGCTAATTTGCACGTAATTCCCCCACCCTTTTTTCTATGTTTCACATTGATTTTACACACTTTTCATACTAAAAGTAAACATATATAAGTTAGTCAAATAATTAATAATGAGCAGTGGCTAAAAACCCCCTGCTCATTATTAAAACAGTCCAATTAACTTTATTCTTTCATTTGTATATAAACGCCTAAAATCAATCTATACGAGCGTTACTTACACCTCAGAACAAAATTTTTTTTGGAAACTTCAAGAAAGCGGAAGTTTTATTTTCTATTCCCTTTCCACTTTACATATTGGCTTAAAAATGTAATTGCCTTTTCAATCACTTCTTCGTCTGGCTTTAATTTCGCATGATGTAAACCATATTCTGAATTTACTCCAAGCCAAAACATAAATCCAGGGATTTCTCGAAGCATATAACCAAAATCTTCACCTGTCATTGCCTCAGTACATGTAATAACATTCATATCTGTTTGTTTATGTACAAATTGCATAAACTCTCTCGTTAACTCTTCATGGTTATATACTTGATGATACATTGCTCCGTAATCTATAATCGCCTCACACTGGAAAGAAGCTTCGATACCTGCAACAATTGCCTCAATTCTGCTTTTCACACGCTTCATTGATTCTACTGATAATGTTCGAATCGTTCCTTCTAAACGAGATTTTTCTGCAATAATATTTTGAACCGTACCACCTGTAATTTTTCCGATTGTAATTACTGCACTATCAAGAGGATTTACATTGCGACTAATAACGGATTGAAGCTGTGTAACAAGATGACTCGCTGCAACAATCATATCATTTGCAGTATGCGGATAGGCAGCATGGCCACCTTTCCCTTTTAAATCGATATATAATTCTGAAGTATTGGCAAATAACAGTCCTTCTTTCGTTGCAATTGTCCCTACAGCGTATTCTGGTGCAATATGAAGACCAAGAATTATATTTGGTTTCCATTCTTTTAACTCTTCACTTTCTAACATAGGAAGAGCACCGCCTGGTCCTTCTTCTGCTGGCTGGAATAGAAATACAAGGTCATCATCTATTCTTTCGCTCACAGCTTTCGTTAGAAGGCCTAAACCGATTGTTGTATGTACATCATGGCCACATGCATGCATCATTCCTTCATGAATAGAAGCAAACTCATATCCAGTTTCCTCTGTAATTGGTAAACCGTCTATATCTGCACGATAACCTATTATTTTTTCTGGATCTTTTCCATTTACTTTAACGATTACACCCGTTTTCCATGTCTTCACTTCCACAAATTCATGAGAAAGCGTTCCTATATAATCTAAAATATACTGTTGTGTTTTCCATTCCTTAAATCCGATTTCTGGAATTCTATGTAGATCTCTACGAATTTGGACAAATTTGCTTACTGTCATTTTTGCACCTCTATCTATAAAAAGCGTAAGAGCCCATTTACGCTCTTACGCTTTTTTTCTTTTTATTTCTCTGGGTTTAATTGACGAAGCTCTTGTTTAATTTCTGTTTTTGCTTTTGTCTTCTCATCAATTTCTTTAATTACACGTGCTGGAGTACCTGCAACAACTGTGTATGGAGGCACATCTTCTGTTACAACAGCTCCCGCTGCTACAACTGCACCTTTACCTACTGTAACACCCTCTAAAACAACTACGTTTGCACCGATTACTACATCATCTTCAACGATAACTGGTTTTGCAGAAGGTGGCTCAATAACACCTGCAAGTACAGCACCTGCACCTACGTGACAGTTTTTACCGACTGTTGCACGTCCACCAAGTACTGCGTTCATGTCGATCATAGAACCTTCACCAATTACAGCACCAATGTTAATTGTTGCATTCATCATAATTACAGCGTTGTCACCAATTTCAACATGGTCACGAATAATAGCACCGGGCTCGATGCGAGCTTTAATACCTTTTAAATCAAGCATTGGGATTGCAGAATTACGACGATCGTTTTCTACAACGTAGTCAACGATGTGCTTATTATTCTCATCAAGAATTGTCTTAATTTCAGACCATTCTCCGAATAATACACCTGATTTTTTATTCACAAATGCTTGTACTGTTTCAGGGAATGTTACTTCTTTTAAATCCCCTTTTATGTATACCTTTACAGGAGTTTTCTTTTCACTTTTTTGAATAAACGAAATAATTTCGTTAGCGTCCATCATTTTCATTCTTGTTGCCTCCTAAATCCATTTATAATGTTACTCTACCAAACGAAAGAGCGAGTAGCAAGATAATAATCTTATTTTTCCCTTTGAATTTCTTCTATAATTTCTAAAAATGCTTGTACTTGCTTCAACTGCCTTGCTGAGTCACTTGTTAACAACCATGTTTCTCTCGTCAATTGAACAGGTGTTTTATACATATTTTCCTGTACTTCCTTTAAAACAGTAGAAGGTAAAAGGGCATAACCTATACCATTTAAAACAAGTTGTTTGCATGTTTCAATTTGGTCAACTACAATCGTTCGCTTAGGCGGATTAGAAAATAAACCATACCACCAATTTTGTATTTGTCCATAATAAGTCGAGTCACTTTTAAATTGAATGAACGGCCTATTTGTTTCTTTTAGCATCGAAATATCTTTTATTTCTTTATCAACTAAATACAGTTCATCTTCAAATAATTTTTGCTTTTGACCTTTATATTCTTGTGTTCCCCTCAGTATAGCAACATGAACGTCTCCTTCATAAAACTGCTTTTGCACTTCACTACTCCATCCAGTAAACAGCGATATCTTTACAGAAGGATATTTATGCACAAACTTTTTCAAAACAGGAGGAAGCCAATATTGACCAATAACTGATGCAACAGCTATTTTTAACGTTCCATGAGTTTCCGTTCTAAAAACAGCTAGCTCACTTTTTATATCCTCTTCCTTTTGCAACATTTCTTTGGCATAATTTGCAACTTTTTCCCCTTCAGGTGTAATTGTCAATCCTTTTTGTGAGCGAATAAAAAACTTCATTCCCCATTGTTTCTCCATAGATTGTAATCGTTGACTCAGCGCAGGTTGGGAAACAAATAAACGTTCCGCCGCTTTTCTCATATTTGATTCCTGAGCTAACACAACCATCATTTGAAAATCATCAATTTGCAACTTTCTCCCTCTTTCCTTAGCTTCCATACACCTTATTTCAACAAGCTTTCATTCAGAAAATACAATTTTCCAGCGCAAACTTTCCTTATGTTTTATGTCTTTTTAAATATAATACATACACAAGTGATATGCACGAAAAAAAGTGACTTCTTCGTTTCTATGAAGTCACTTTTCTCACGTTATCGATTATGTTGCCTTACTTTCTTATTCAACAATTTTAAAATAGCACGACGTGTTAAAATCCCCTCAAAATAGCCTTCTTCATTAACAGCACAAATAAAAGGATGATCAATTGTCATTTCTAAAGCTTTTGCAAATGAATCTTCTAATTTAAGAAAAGGTATATCTTCCTTCATCACCTGCTCTACTTTCATATCATCAAGTCTTTCAAACTCAATACGCTCTAATCCTAACATACCATCTAATATCATGGCAGTACTAATCAAACCATGTAATTTATACATTGGATCTAAGACAGGTATCGCCGAATATCCAGATTTCACAAGAACGAGTAAAGCATGTTCTAAACCATTTCCAATTTGGACATGAGCTACTTTTTCCGATGAAATCATTAAATCCTTCACAAGAATTTGTTGAAATTCGTCTTTCGGAATACTAATCATATTACATCCCCCATTTTCCCTTTTTCCTGCTTATGTTCATAACTCTATTCACATTTTATGACAGCGTTTTCATATTATTATTTTGTCCTAAATTTATTTCAATAAAAATACAATCACACAGCTATTTTAGCATACAGCACAAAAAAAAGACTACCATTCCGGTAGCGCTTAATACCCTTTATTTTTTAATCTGTAAAATAACCTTGTGATTTTTTTATATTGCATCACATCCGTCTGTTTCAAACCATTCTCAATATCTGTAAGTTCCACAGCTAAAATTTCACTTGCATAATTTTGCTGAAATAAAATATCTAGTAGTAAACTTTCTTCTTCCTTCGTTAAAACAACTTCCCTTTGCATATACCCCTCTCCTTACAATCGCATCGTTACTCTTATTATATAAAAAATTTAACCTATTTAATAGATGTAATATTCAGTTTTTACCAAAAGATATGTAGCAATTGTAAACATACAAAAAGTCATTTCGTATATCGATTTGCATAGCTAAACGCCGCATAAGCATCCGGCTTAATTTTTGCAGTTAATCCCATCGCTCGAATTTTTTCTGTCATATCTAAAATAAATTCCTTTGTTAAACCATCATTCCCAATGTCTAAATGAATTTCCATTATGAATCCAGCCCCATCTTGAGCATAAGGATGCAATAACTCCCATATTGTTTGTATATGAGTAGGTGTAAATAGACATGCGATTTCTTGACTAAACTGCGTTTCTAAATATATTTTCTCACGTAAGGTTGCTGGCTTATCTTTTACTGATCTATGGTGTAAACAACCCCAGGCACCTTTTCCAACACGATGAATATGGATTGCTGTAATAAACCTCGTATCCTTTTGATGTGCTTGCGAGTCTGTCCCAATGGATAATCGATATAAATTTCGTGGATCCTTTTCAATGAAACTACAAATACGGCTAAAGACCATATCAAAATTTAAATGTCTCTCTGAAACATTGTAAAATTTATGTGCACCGTCCACAGAGTCACGTCCTTTCAATTAGACAGACTTTTCGTATTCTCATTGTATGGGACAAAAACTAAAATTATAACTTCCTATCCTTTATTCGTTTCAATATTTCGAATTACAAAGTGACAAACTTGGCACGTATAAATTACATTTTGATTAGATTGAGCCGTTAATACATGAGTAATCTCAGCAGAGCTTTGACAATTAGGACAAATCACAACTGGTAAATGTTCCATACGATAACCTCCTAGTTATATTTCTCCCACTATTTGCAGAACCCAGCAATTGTGAGAAGTTTAGCTTCACATATTCATCCGGTTGGCGGGACTACTTATCCACATGGATAGGCAAACTTACACAGATTAAATTTTCATTTTAATACCATTGTAGGAAAAATAAAAAAATTCTATACATTACGCTGGAAAGTAATAGAACTAAAAAAGGTACTGCCATATGGCAGTACCTTTTTTATATGTATCAAGAAATGATATCGTAAATCTCAATTGCAACCATGTCGATATTATCGAATTGGTACACTTGAGGTTTTTCACCTTGTTGATACACTTCTAACTCATACATTTCACTTTTATCGAAAAATTTCACGCTACATTTGCGCTCACCGTTCACTTCAAAATAGCGTTGTGCTACTTCACCGCTTTCAGCTTGTTCTTGTAGACTAACAAGTCGAGTTAAAATTCCTTGGAGTAGAGACATGAAATCTCTCCTTTCTCTGATCTTCCTACCAATAGGTTTTACAGCTATACTCATTCTATCCGTCATAACAGAAAAAATGTTCCACACTCTAGGATAAAGGTTATTGGCCAGAAACTCAACTAAAAATTTGTCGAAATGCGAAGGAAAAAACAGAAAGAACATATTTCCCCTTCTTTATTGCGGTTTTTATACTGGAAGAATATAATAAAAAACAGAAAAAAGGAGGAATTACAATGAAAAAAATTGAGGTTTATACACAACCTGATTGTCCGCCATGTGTTATTGTTAAAGAATTTTTGAAGCATAATAACGTTGCATATGAAGAATTTGACGTAAAAAAAGACGCTGCTGCTCGCAATCGTCTTTTAAACGACTATGATTCTTATTCAACTCCAACAGTCGTAATTGATGGCGAAGTAGTTGCAGGTTTTCAAATTGAAAAGTTACAAAAACTACTCAATATAGAATAGGAATAGGTAAATACCTATCCCTATTCTTATCCCGCTATTTGTAGGTAGTAAAACCCAAAAAATTTAGCTAAAGCAAAGGAGTTAGATGGGCTAGTAATCCCTCCCACTGATTAAAAGTTTCACTTTATAATTGTTGCAACCTTTTTATTTCAGTTAAGAGTTCCTGACTTTCATGATATCCTGCTAACTTCCATTTATCTTGATCCCTTTTCAATGTTACAATTTGATATTGTCCACTTTTTGTCCGCTCATATACATATAAATTTTTATGTTCTTCATCATACGATATTTTCGTTTCTGAATTAAAAGAAAACGGTGCTTCTTTTGCCGGAAGTAAATATTCACCACTTTGTTTATCACTTCTGCTATTTTCATCTGTAAACACTTGAAGGAAATTATCTGTAAAATACGGTGATAACGTCTCTATCATCTTATTCATCGGCAAATGCTTCCCACGAATTGAAAACTGGGTTTCATAGCCTTTTTGTATCGTTGTAAATACTTCTTTCCGATCAACTTTCACTTCCTCTTTCCCTAAAACAGTCGTAACACTATAACCAACTAGAAAGGCAACACATACAAATAGAACAAGCCATATTCCATATTTCCTCATTTTTTCACCTTCCTTTTAAAAGAACTTGTCTTTGTAGTATTCATTGTAACAATGATTATGCAAAGAAAGGACAGATTTCGTTCGTAAAATCTTTACAACGATAGACAGCATTTTCATCACCATTTTCACTATTACCAATTTATGATAAAAACAAACAAAAAATGCACGAATCTCTTCGTGCATTAAAATAAAACATCTTCTTCATATAAATATTCATAAGATAAATCTATAAATAAAAAGTTGTCATCATCTATTGGGAAAGAAAATGTTCGTACCATTTCGCCCGTTTCGATATCTGCATATAAATCTGAAAGCCTTGCCTTATTCTCAAAACGCATTTTCATGATATTCTCGAGAAAATACGGGCGCCAACTCCAGTTCTTCATATAATAATCCGGCATCACAATCCATTCTCCATCTTTTTTCATAACATTTCCTGATTGTTGGAAACCATCTTCATTACAAATAAATATACGAAAACTACACTGTGATACACTTTGACTAAATTGTAATAACCAATCATTTATATCTTCATTCTTTTTTTGTTTTGATAAAACATCGCCAATGCGATCGCGTAACATCTCTGTCAAATTATAAATTTTTTGTAACTTCTTCTTTTCATGCTGAATAAACTGATGACATTCATTACCAAGTCGCTCTTTCAAAACATTCGTTTCAATAAAATCAGGTAAACATTCTTTCAAATAATTACCTTGATAATATCTTCCGCCGTTCTTCCAAGCATATTGCAGTTGATAAAAAGCATCTATTTCTTCATATAACAAAGTTGCACCAATTCTTCTAGCAAGTAATGATAAAGAATATAAAATATCTTGATAAGATTGTAAAAGTGCTGTTTGCCTTAAATTCGTTAAATCTACTTTTAAAATATCAGGTGCTAACACGCTAATACGCTCTAAATTACTTGTGCCCGTTCCGACTTTATTAATCGAAATTTGAATACCATATGTACGATAATACATAAGCAAATGATTAAATTGCTCTATATCTTCTTTACATTCATGTTCTGTAATCTCTAAAACAATTTGTTTTAAATTTAAACCTTGTTCTTCATACCTCAATAAAAGTTGAAGCAAGCTTTCATCATCATCATTCATTAATACATTAGCATTCCGATGTATAAATAATAATAATTTTTGATCGCTTTCTAAATAACGATTTAAAGCTTTTTCTACTATAATATTATCCGCTTCCAGTTGAAATTCACTTGGAATCGAATCATCGTGAAAGAAAGAAGCTAAACTTTGTATGCCCTCTTCTGTTTGAATACGTCCTACTACTTCATATCCAATTACAGTATGCTCATCAGCACTAAAAATAGCTTGATAATAAGGAAGGACTTTATCCAAGTTACTCATTACATCTAATGCATCTATCAACGTGCTTCCCTCCCTTTACTTTTCAAAAATTATAACATGATATTTACGGAAAAATAATAAAAAATCCCTTCAGTTTTCCTGAAGGGATTAGAGGGGTAAAATGCTAAGGGGAATTAGCAATTCTACTATGAAGAAAAAAGAGGTCTTAAATATAACGTATATATGACCTCTTGTAAACACTTTTCTTTCATATGTCACAATTCCGTCACATTTAACCATAAAAAAATGAATCAAACATTCATTTTTTTATCCCTTTTAAAATGGATATTGATGTAAATGTTGTCCTCCATCCATTGTCATGCAAGTTCCATTTATGTACGCAGCTTCATCTGAGCATAAATAATAAGCTAGACCAGCGATTTCTTCTGGCGTACCCAGCCTTCCAAGCGGAACACTTTGTATCGTACGCTTAGCCATTTCTTCTGAAATCCATAATTTATCAGCACCGCCCGTACGTTCAATTGGTCCTGGCGCGATAGCGTTAACTCGTATTCCATATTTACGTCCCCACTCAACAGCGAGCGTCTTCGTCATCGCTAATACCCCTGCCTTCGCTGCAGCCGAATGAATAACTCCTGGACCTGCATCCCATGCATATGTTGCTACCATGTTAATGATATTCCCTTTTATACCTTTTTCAATCCAATATTTTCCGACAGCATGGCTACAGTAAAATGTACCGTTTAACACAATATTAATGACTGAATTCCAACCATTCACAGATAAATCTTCTGCTGGACAAATAAAGTTTCCAGCTGCATTATTTATTAAAACATCAATTCGACCAAACTTCTCATCAATCTGTTCAATCATTTTCTGAATGTCATCCGTATTTCTTACATCCATTTGTACAGGTAATACTTGCCCCGGAAATTGTTCAATTTCCAACTTTGTTTCCTCTAGTTTTTCCTTTGTACGTCCTGTAATAACAACTCGTGCCCCTTCTTTTGCAAAACGAGTCGCCATTCCTTTTCCCATTCCACTCGATCCACCTGTTATAATAACTACCTTCTCTTTCACATACATCCCCTCCAAAAAATGAATACACATTCATTTTATCACTTTATTTAATAGAAATCTTTATATTTTTAAACTTTTCTGATATTTTAATGTAAAGAATTTTCTTTTCATTCATTTTTTTTCGTAATCTATACTAAATTTTTATTATGTAAAGTATATTTTAAATAAACTGAAAGGAGATTCGAGTAGCCTATAAATGGAATAAAAACATTGAGGTATACTCATATTTTTATGAAGCACATTACAAGAAGAAATTTTTTAAAAATTGGTATGCGCACTTGTCTCTATTCATTTATAACCAGTGGCATTGGATACTACTATGCTAAATATATAGAACCCCATTTCATTTCTTTTACACAGCACACATTAAAATCACAACTCATCCCAAAAAGTTTTCATGGTATGAAAATTCTTCAATTCAGCGATTTACATCTTGGATACTATTTCTCGCTTCAACATTTATCTCAAGTTGTTTCTAAAATTAATGCTGTAAATCCAGATATTGTCCTTTTTACTGGAGATCTCATTGATAATTACCAAACGTATACTGACACTCCTTTCGTTGCATCCATTTTAAAAAATATACAAGCCCCCTTCGGTAAATTCGCTATTTATGGTAACCATGATCACGGTGGATATGGAACTGAATACTATGAGCACATCATGCGTGAATCTGGATTTGAACTATTGCTAAATAATGAAAAAAGAATTCGTCTAATGGATAATAGTGAGATTTCTATTTTCGGTCTCGATGATATACTACTAGGCAAACCCAAAATAGAGAAAACATTAGAGCATGCACGACAAAATACTTATAACATTGTTCTTGTTCACGAACCAGATATCGCGCCCCAAGTTTCCAGATATCCAATCAACTTGCAACTTTCTGGTCATAGCCACGGCGGACAAGTACAAATTCCTTTTTTAGGAGCTATTATTACACCATCACTCGCCAAAGACTATATTGAAGGCTTCTATACAATTCAAGATTTAACTCTCTATGTTAATCGAGGCCTAGGAAGAACGCGTGTTCCATTCCGTTTTATGTCAAAACCTGAAATTACACTTTTTACACTCCAACATTCGTAATAATTCGCCTATTTTCTTGCATATCCTTTCTTGTACGCGCTCATCCACGTTTCATTTACCATATGATGAAAGTGAGTCCAATAAAGGAGGTATGTTCATGTATCCATATTATCAACCAATCCCAGTCCGTTCAGCACCTATTGGTCCAGTAGGCGACTCACGCTTCTTCCCGTTTTTTGGCGTTCCCTTTCTAGCTGGAATTGCTGGTGGATTACTCGGCGGAGCATTAGCTTTCGGCCCTCGACCATTTTACCCACCTTATCCACCACCTTTCCCGCCGCCAGCACCTTATCCTTGTTACGGTGGACCATGTCAACAACCATACTATTACTAAGTTAAAATAACGATTATTTCAAATGTTATTCTCTCAACGAGCCACCTTATTACACGCTTATAATAAAACTATTGTTTCTACTCATCCTCCCATTTTGGGAGCATATGAGTAGAAAAAAGTAAAAACCTCTTATAGACATAAGAGGTTTTTACTTTTTTCATTATTCAGCATCTGTATTTTGATACGCCATCTTAAACAACTTCACTTGGCTATCAATTTCTTCTGTACTACCATTAATAACATAATAGTAATCACCATCTTTATTTTGTTCACGTGTTTTCACATTATCAGCTAATGTAAGCTGTAAAATCGCCTTAATTCGTGCCTTCATTTCAATATCTAATATCGGGAAAGATATTTCCACTCGCTTCTCCATATTTCGCGTCATCCAATCAGCTGAAGATAAATATATTTTCTCCTCCCCATTATGATGGAAATAATAAATACGGCTATGTTCTAAATATCTTCCAACAACACTAACTACACGAATATTTTCACTTACATTTGGAATACCAGGTCGTAGGCAACATGTTCCTCGAACAATGAGCTCTACCTTTACTCCAGCTTGTGATGCTTCGTACATTTTTTTAATTAATGGTTTATCTGTTAATGAATTCATCTTAGCGATAATATATCCATTTCCATATTGCCTATGATAACGGATTTCTTCATCTATTAAATCCATAAATTGTTCTCTTATATCAAATGGAGCAACAGATAAATGATGAAAATGTGGCTTTGTTGTATAACCACTTAAATAATTAAAGAAATTGGTTGCATCAACCCCAAAGTCTTTTCTTGATGTAATATATCCAAAATCAGTATATAACTTCGCTGTTGCATCATTATAGTTTCCAGTTCCAAGATGTACGAACCTTTCGATTTTTCCGTTTTTTCTTCTTACAACTAACGTAATTTTACTATGTGTTTTCAAGTGACTTACACCGTAAATAACATGACAGCCTGCCTGTTCCAATTCTTTAGCCCAATGAACATTGTTTTCTTCATCAAATCTTGCCTTTAATTCAACTAATACCGTCACTTGTTTTCCCTTTTCAGCCGCTATCTTTAACGCCTGAATAATTGGTGAATCACCACTTACTCGATATAACGTTTGTTTAATCGCAAGTACATTTGGATCGTCTGCCGCATCACGGACAAAATCAACTACCGGCTGAAATGATTCAAAAGGATGATGTAATAAAATATCATGCTCAATTGCTTTTTCAAATACATCTTCTTCATCACCTAAATCTTGAGGCGGTTGCGGAATAAGAGCCGGATATACAAGATGTTCATATAAAGGAGCTAGTTTTTTATATAAAGAAAACAAACATGTTAAATCTAATGGCCCATCCATTATATATACATCTTCATCTTTTACTTCCAGAACCTCATATAATAACGCTAATACTCTTTCATCAATGTGTTCTTTCCCAACTTCTAAACGTACAGCCCCCCCCCACTTACGTTTTTTTAATTCTTTTTCAATTACCTTTAATAAATCTCTCGCACCTTCTTCATGAATCGTTAAATCTGCATTGCGTGTAATACGGAAACGAGTAACAGATGATACTGTATATCCCGTAAATAATTTATGAGTAAAGCTACTAATTACGTCTTCTAATAAAATAAATTTATGCTTTTGCCCTTCGCTCGGTAAAAATATGAAGCGCTCAAGTAATGAAGGAACTTGTACAATTCCTAGCTTCGTCCGATTCTCTTCCTCCGCTTGCTTCTCATCATATAAAAGAGTAGCTAAATTCAAACTTTTATTTAATAACATTGGAAATGGGCGATATGCATCAATAGCTACAGGGGTTAACACCGGAAAAATTTGCTCATCAAAATACTCTTCTATAAATTCTCGCTGCTCTTTCGTCAAATCATGGAATGTTAAACGTTCAATTCCCTCTAACTCAAGCGCTGGCAATACATAATTTTTAAATGTATCATATTGTACTGTCATTAGTTCATGGGCTTTTATCGCAATTTTATTTAGTTGCTTTTTTGGTGTTAAGCCAGCTTTATTTTCTGGCTGATTAAATCCAGCACTCACTTGATCCTTTAATCCCGCTACACGTACCATAAAGAATTCATCTAAATTCGAACTAAAAATACTAATAAATTTCAATCTTTCCAAAAGTGGATTTTTTCCATCTTGCGCTTCTTGTAGTACACGTTCATTAAATGCTAGCCAGCTTAACTCTCGATTATTGTAATAAGCTGTATCATTTAAATTTACTGCATTCCCCTTCGATAATTCCATTCTCTTCACACTTCCCCTTGAAACTTTTTTACTATAATTTAGTTAATTTTATTTTATCAAATTACAATATTACAAAGTGTAAATTTTTCGTAAAGACATCCGTACGACCTAATGTTTTAGTTCAAATAACAAGTTAATATTCGTTTTTAATACTCTTTCTAACTGTTTTTTTTGTTTTTCAGCTTGCACTTTTTCTGCTAATGCAGACTGTTCACATAAAACTTTAAACGTTAATGCCTCTTTGCTTTCTGTTATAGATATGGTTTCAACAAGCGATCGTTGCCTTGCATTTAAAGCAGCTGAAAATTGTAAAACAGCTCCTAATAGGCGGATTTTTTTTTGTTCACTTTTATCAAACCAACCTTCAAATGGAGATAAATGTTGTTTAAATAGCATTTTTGATTTATAAGATGCAATAAGCGCTAACCTCACTCTATCTTTATGCATCATGCCATCAATTGTCTTATTCGCCAATAAATAAAACGTATGTAAACGGCTCGCTTCTTCGTCTATATATTTGCCTATATTAAATACTTTCGCTGCTTGATGGAATACTTCCCAGTCTTTTACTGACATAGAAATAAGCCCTATTTCCTCAAGTTGTTTGCAAATTAGTCTTCCATGTTTAATAAGTTGAATAACAAATTCCATGTCCATTTCGTATTCATGTGATAGTAAATGCAAACTTTCTTCAACTACGTTCGGATAATATGAAATCCCCAAATTTTTTGTCAACTCTTCATAGAAAACACCTTCTCTTAATCCTTTTCTACTTAATACAAATGCCGGTGCCTCTATAACATTAACAAGTGTATGAAATACTTCAACCGCTGGAATAATCGTATCCGCTCGATCTTTTGCCAATCCTTCCAATTTCTGAAGTTCTATGAACGACAATTTTTCCAACTCATCTTTTACATTTTCAATATCTTCTTCTTTCATCTTGTATAAATGTAATCCTGCTATAGGATAACATATTAAATTTTGATGGATTTTTACTAAGTTCCTCGCACTACCACCAATTGCAATAAGAGGCAATTTCTTATTGATGAACCATGGTAACGTTTGAAATTGAAATTCTAAATACTGTTGCATTCCCTCTAACTCATCTTTAGTAGGAATATCACCTTTAATAAATTGTTGCTTTAAAGAAAGTGCCCCAAAAGGAAAACTATGGTACTCTAAAATCTCTCTATTTCTAAAGTATGTAACTTCCGTACTTCCCCCACCAATATCTACCGTTATTCCTTCTGAAAACGATGTAGAATTCATAACCGCCAAGTATCCGTAACGCGCTTCCTCATATTCTGATAATACTCTAAGAGTAAAGTCCGTTTGTCCTTCAATAAGCTTTTTAATTTCCTCTTGATTCTCAGACTGTCTAATTGTTGCTGTTGCAACACAAAGTACATGATGCAACTGATGGAACCTTGTACTTTCTTGAAATTGAAATAATGTCTGTAATAATACTTCTATTCCCTCTTCATTCAACACACCATCAATTAAGTAATTCCTTAACCTAGCAACCACTTTCGTATTTTCAATCTCTTTATAAAAACCTCCATTTTGCTTTTCATAAATAACTAAACGCATTGTATTAGATCCAATATCTATAATGGCATACTGTTGTTTTAATATTTCTTTCAAACTTCTCACTCTTTCATTATCAAATTTCAAAAACATATTCTATTACTATTATACAAAATAGTTGTTTTTTGTAACAATATTGCTTTAATATTGAAAATATATACAATCACTTTTTGCATATAATAAAAACCTATTTTATTTATGCTATAATAATGAAAAATTGAAAGGAGATTCAATATGAAACCTTCACAACCACAATCTCAATTACAAAACCAACATTCTATTAATCGACTAGCTCAATCTATTTTCGTTGTGAATCGTCATGCTAAAGCAGCTACTAATCCTAAATATTTATACTGGTTAAAAAAGACAGCTTTAGAGCGTTTGATTGCCGAAAAAAAAGCAATTAAAGAAGGA
Source organism: Bacillus cereus group sp. BfR-BA-01382 (assembly GCF_022663475.1). NCBI lineage: Bacteria > Bacillati > Bacillota > Bacilli > Caryophanales > Bacillaceae > Bacillus > Bacillus cereus group sp. BfR-BA-01382. The sequence continues at coordinate 113,940 of NZ_JAKUFQ010000003.1, read as the reverse complement.
TTACACTTTTCTAGAAACCCACGTTTTAGCCAACAACAATCTGATGTCCTTATACGTTTAGGCGATTATTTTTTCCACATCCCTCCTACGAAAGAAGATTTTCGAATTCTACCGCATCTTGGTCATCTTGAATCCTCCTATCGAAATCCGAAAACAACCTTATCTTTAACAGTAGCAAAAAAAACACTTCAAGATTATATTGGGCCTGAAGCATTGAAACAAGAAAAAAAATTAAGTGAACCGGTTCCATGGTATAGTCGTACTTATACAAAAAAATAAAACAGTTTGGCCAAGTGTAGGCCAAACTGTTTTATTTTTTCTCTTCTTTAATTTTAATATTTGCTTGTTTATAAAAAGCTACTTTTTCTGTATTATAAGACTTTGTGAACTCATTAAATTTATCTTTTTCTGACTCAATATCCTTATAAGATTGATTTACTACTTTTACTTTTTCACTAATATCTTTTAATTTAGTACCTTTATCTTGTAACATTGTATATAACTCTTTTTCTTGTTTTAAAGATTTATTATAGCTGTCATACATTTTATTAAATGAATCGTGTCGTTTCTCATACATGCTTTTCACTTTATCAGCTTGATCTTTCAACTTATTATCTTCAATTTTCTTCACATACTTATCAGCTGACTTCACTTCTTCTTGCGCTTTATTTAAGGCCTCTTTTTCTTTTGTAAGTACTTTTTCTCGTTCAGTTGTATTCTTTGCTGCTTGATTCAGTTTTTCTTTAACAGTTTGATTATTATCTTTTCCTTCTTGCACAATCTGGTTATATAATTCTTGTCCTTCTTTCTCTAAAGTCTCAAGTTTTTTTGCATCTTCAAACATTGTTTTTTCTTGTTTAGCAGCGTTTTCAAACGCTACATATAATTCTTCTTCTGGTTTCGGTCCAAAACAACCGGCTAATAAAGTCATTGATAATGCAGTTATAATTGCTAATTTACTATATTTCAACATCTCTTCCTCCTACTTATAAACGACCATCGTGTAATATAAAAAAGTTATAAAATATGTAATTGTTCTATACACTCGCATCTTTTTTACGAAGATCATTAATATTGTTTGTACAAATTATTACTTAATATTACATTATTCTTTTTGAAGTATTTAGCAGTTCCATATCCATCTTTAAGTATAGTACTTCGTGTTCTTTAAAATCTGTTCACACTATGTATTACCTTAATGGCCACAGAATTTCACCTCAGTCTTAATAAGACTATAATAGTTCACCTGATAAAAGGTGATTGTTCCGCTCTCACGTCTATCATTCCCTTTCCAGCTTTCTATCAAATAATCTCTTTGTTCATTTTACACAGTACAATCGATATCTCGCAACAACTTACAAATATTCTTTTCATTTCCTAAAAAGGAAAAGTGTAGAGCTTGCTTTCCTCTACACTTTTAAAATAAAACACATTGTGCAAATTGCATTGACACTACCATCATAATTATATGCTTATTTCATATATTTTTAAAGACTTTTATTACAAAAGCAGCGTTTTTTTGTAATAAAAGTCAAAAAAATGTTACAAATAAAACTTCTTCCTATCAAATATCTTCAAATCAAAGCTTCACTCATTTTCTTGCAAATTTCTATACTGGTACAATTGATTTTGCGACTTTCTCAACAGTTCTTCAAACGTTTTTCCTTCTACTGGATAGCTAGCTGCTCCAAATAAAAGAGTGACACTGAGTAAATCACCTTCTATTTCACTTTCAATATTTTTCATTAATCTGTTTGTTATTGTTGATGTTTCATGACCATTATCAATTGCTACAATAACATACTTATTTTCATCCCACTTTGTAACAACATCTCCCTTCCGAATTGACTTTACAATGGTACTCTCTAATTTTTGTACTAACACTCCCAATTTTTTTTCTTGCAACGTGTCTTTTAATCCTTCCCATTCTTTTACAGAAAGAATGTAAACTGTAATATTACGGGAAGCTCTTTCAGATAAAGCGGCTACTTTCCCAAAAAAATCAACAACAAAATCGTTGCTTGCCATTCCTCCTACTTCTTCATTCATACGCTTGTTCGCTCTTTTATCGTACCAATGTCCAAAATAATAACTTAGTATCATTTGCAATATATAAATAATAAAGACGGTATAAAATGATCGTGAATCCAGTTTTGCAATTACATCCTGAAGTGCAATCCATTCTGTAACTGCCACTGTATTTCCAAATAATAATCCACTAATTTTCCCTTTATGTTTCATACTTCTCCCCCTTTTATACCAATATATGTTTCTATATCAATAATGTTTTTCTACCAAATAAAAAATGTACATATCCAATGTACATTTCTGCTTAAGCTTGTATACCTTTTCTACTCTATTTCATATATATAATATATAACTTTTATAGAAAGGAGTAATCTATATGCTACAAAAAGAGAATCTATCAGATGCTATGCGGTTACTAGCTGGTTTTCTATTATCATTAAAATTATTATTTACCTCTTTCGGCATACACTTTATTACAAACGATCAAATTGACGCTATTGTTAATGTTGTTTCATTTTTATTTATTCTATACTTTGGCTACAAAAATAACTATGTAGGAAAAAAAGGAATAGAGCAAAAGAAAATACTCAAAAAACACAACCTTCACTAAAAAAAGGAACCTTTTGTACAGGTTCCTTTTTATTATTGACGCACAACAACTTCATTTGTTTGCAGTGGACCATATGATATCTCTTTATCTTGAAATGTATATGTAGCCTGAAAGAATGCTTGTTTAAGAGCTTTATCTTTATTAGCTTTTATTTTACAACGTAGTTCCACCTTTTCATTCGGTAACAAATCATCAATTCGCCACCTTACAAGCTGGAATAAAAACTCACTTATCCCCTTATCAACTTTTAAAGAATTAGGAATATAAGCAAAGTAATCTCGAATCATATGACTTACAATAACTCTCGAAATCATTTCTACCCCTTTATTTTCCACTTCAATTCTCATAATAAGTATGTCGTTTACATCGTAGGTCAATTCATACGAAAATTGTTCTGTATACATACTACCAATTTTTAATGTAACGGCTACTTGAGGAAATTCATTTTCCTTTTTCGATCCGTCAATCCACAATACTGGTTGTAGCGGTATTGAATACTTTCCTGTATCCGAAATTCGTCCCCATATTTTCATAATATATATTCACCTCATTTCAGATGTATCATACACACAATGAATTCCCCAAATTACTAAAGCTTACTACAAGCAATGTTTAATATTTCTCTTCCTTTTATCCTATTCGACAATATGAAGAAAAAACCATTTTTCATCTATTAACAGAAGGTGTTCTTAATGAAATTTTTTTACAATTTACTTTATGGCAATATTCAATATGGCTCACTCGTTCTCTACTCATACGAAAGAATATTTTGACGGAAGAAAAAGTTTGCCTTATAGTCAAATTTGACTATAATATTCTTTATGGCATATCAGTGCACTTATGGAAAAGAAATTAAAATCACCTATACATTTAAATTTTTTATCCACTGCACTCAAAACTTAATATAGTTTACTTATTTCTAAAGGAGGGTTATATTTGGAAACTCAACCATTAAAAAAAGACGCCAACAAGACAAAATTTGTTGTTGCTGGTTTACTGCTTGGTATATTAATGGCCGCAATGGACAATACAATCGTTGCAACCGCAATGGCAACAATTGTTGGAGACTTAGGAGGATTTGATAAGTTTGTTTGGGTCACATCAGCTTATATGGTAGCAACAATGGCAGGGATGCCTATCTTCGGGAAACTTTCTGATATGTACGGGCGGAAACGTTTTTATATTGGTGGCCTCATTCTTTTCTTATTCGGTTCTGCGCTCTGCGGAACAGCTTCAAGTATTGAGCAATTAAGTATTTATAGAGCTATTCAAGGTATCGGTGGTGGTGCCCTTATGCCTATCGCCTTCACAATTATGTACGATATCTTCCCACCAGAAAAACGTGGGAAGATGACAGGACTATTCGGTGCTGTTTTCGGGACCTCTAGTGTATTCGGTCCTTTATTAGGCGCTTATATTACAGACTATATAAGTTGGCATTGGGTCTTCTATATCAATATTCCATTAGGACTTATCTCCTTTTTCTTCATTACTAAATACTACAGTGAGTCTCTAGAATTTAGAAAACAAAAAATTGATTGGGCTGGTGCTATTACACTTGTCATAAGTATCGTTTGCTTAATGTTCGCATTAGAACTTGGTGGTAAGGAATATGCCTGGAATTCCACTGTAATTATTGGCTTATTTACAACAGTAGTTATTACGCTTATTATTTTCTTCTTTGTAGAACGAAAAGCAACCGAGCCTATTATTTCGTTCCATCTATTTAAAAAACCTTTATTCGCAGCTAGTCAAGGAGTTGCCTTTTTCTATGGTGCCGCTTTTATTATCTGTACAGTTTATATTCCAATCTTCATTCAAGGCGTTCTTGGAGGTTCCGCCTCTAATGCCGGATTAATTTTAACACCAATGATGGTTGGTTCTGTAATTGGAAGTCAAACAGGAGGACAATTAGCTTCTCGAACAAGCTATCGTAACATTATGATGGTATCTGGCGTCTTCTTCGTTCTTGGTATTTATTTATTAAGTACTTTAACAATGGATACACCTCGTTTACTCGTAACACTATTTATGATTCTCGCTGGGCTTGGTGTTGGCTTCTCATTCTCAGTATTAAGTATGTCTTCTATTCACAAATTAGAAATGCGAGACCGTGGTTCGGCAACATCAACAAACTCATTCTTCCGATCACTCGGTATGACTCTTGGTGTAACGATTTTCGGTACAATTCAAAATCATATTTTTACAGATAAACTAAACTCTGTGTTCCCCCCTGAACTAGCAAAATTAGCTCCAAAAGGTGGAGACACAAGTTTCTTATTATCGCCAGGCGCTACCGCAAAAATTCCTGCTGAAATATTAGCGGGTATTAAAGAAGCTCTCGCTACATCTATTGCGAACACATTCTTCTGGGCACTTATTCCGGCTGTACTAAGTATTATTTGTATTTTACTTATGGGAAATGAACGCCTCTTTACAGGCCCTAAAAAGAAAGAAAAACAAAAGCAAGTCAGTTAATATAAAAAAGAAGCGGCATATCCCTTTATGAAAAAGGATATGCCGTTTATAATATGTATAAAGTTAATCTTTAATCAGTGGCGGTTTTGTTCATCCCCCACTGATTATTAATTGAACCAATCGGGCTTTTACGGACAGCCCGCCCCCCACCTAACTTCTTTGGTTCCGCTGAATTTTTGGATGGGTGTCTTACTGCCCGTTAATGCCGGATAAAGTTTTTATATACAGGAGTTGAGACAGCATGAGCATGAAATTAGTCATTCTCGGCTTGCTACTCGAAGGAGATAAACATCCATATGAAGTGCAGCATATTATGAAAGAACGACAAATGGATTGTTACATTAAATATGCTAAAGGATCACTTTATTACGCCTTCGAGCAATTAGAAAAGCAAGGCGCAATTCATATTACAAATGTAATTAGAGACACAAATCGACCTGACAAAACGATTTTTCATATAACAGAAGAAGGCAAAAAACTATTCCACACTTTACTATTAAAACAATTCGAAGCAAAAAACCAAATATATAAACCTATTTATTCAGCCTTATCTTTCGCTCACTTTAGCAATGATCACGAATTAGTTCCTATTTTAGAAAAAAAGAAAAACGATACTCTTCAATATTTATATACTATGCAAACGATATATGATTGTAATAAAGGAAAAGTTCCACGTGCACAACTATATATTTTACAAAGTGTAATTGAGCATATTACAGTTGAACTACAATGGCTAAACACCCTCCTTAAAGATGCTATAGCAGGCCGGCTTTCAGAAGTTGCTATAGATGAAAATTGAGCTATGAAAGAAGACATCCCTACTTCTTTCATAGCTCAATTTCTCTTTTTATAATGTAATATTATTAGTTACTTCAGAATGTAAAAGTCAGAATAATAAGAAATAAAAACTTTGGAATTTTCTTATTTTAAAACAGTAGACAAAATTCCAAAAATTGTGTTAGAATTTGTTTCAATATCATATCGCTTGTTAAATTCCTTTCAAAAGGAAAATAGGTACACGAAAGTTTCGTTTCGTGTTTAAAAGGGAAGCTTGGTGAAACTCCAACACGGTCCCGCCACTGTAAATGCTGAGATTTCTTTTTAGTGCCACTGTGAAAACGGGAAGGTGAAAGAAATTATATGAAGCATAAGTCAGGAGACCTGCCTGTTTTAACAACACTGATAGATTCACGGATGATGATGAGGTGTTAAAACAAAAAGGAAGGCTTATTTTCTATGTCTTTGTACTTTTTGTTATAGGTATTTCCTAGTAAACGGAAATGCTTACTTTCAATTAGGGAGGAATTTAAAATGGCAATTCAAACAAGTAACTTAGGTTATCCACGTATCGGACTACAACGAGAGTGGAAAAAAACATTGGAAGCTTTTTGGTCCAATAAAATCGATGAAGAACAATTTTTAACAACAATGAAAGAAATTCGCCTTCAACACGTAAAAGTACAGCAAGAAAAAGGGATTGAACTCATTCCAATTGGCGACTTTACATATTATGATCACGTTTTGGATACTGCTTATATGCTAGGATTTATCCCATCACGTTTTTCTGAGTTTACATCTTACCTTGATGTATATTTCGCAATGGCGCGTGGCTCTAAAGATCACGTAGCTTCTGAAATGACAAAATGGTTTAACACAAACTATCATTATATCGTTCCTGAATATGAAGAGGGATTACAAATCTCTTTAAAAGATAATCGTCCACTTCGCTTATACGAAGAGGCAAAACAAGAATTAGGAGTAGATGGAAAACCTGTTATTTTAGGACCATATACTTTCTTAAAATTAGCTAAAGGTTATACACAAGAACAATTCGCTACGATTTTAAAACAATTAGTTGCACCATACGTACAACTGCTTTCAGAACTACATGCAGCTGGTGCACAAGTCATTCAAGTTGATGAACCGATTTTCGCTTCTTTAACGAAAGAAGAAGTTCAACAAGCAAAAGAAATTTATGAAGCTATTCGTAAAGAAGTTCCAAATGCGAACCTTCTTTTACAAACATATTTTGATAGTGTAGAAGAAAACTATGAAGAAATTATTACATTCCCTGTATCCGGTATTGGATTAGATTTCGTTCATGGTAAAGAAGGTAATCTACATGCTATTTCAAAATATGGATTCCCAGCTGATAAAACTTTAGCTGTCGGTTGTATAGATGGCCGTAACATTTGGAGAGCTGACCTTGATGAAGTTCTTACGTTATTTACAACGCTACAAAAACAAGTCCAAACGAAAGACTTCATTGTTCAGCCTTCTTGTAGCTTATTGCATACACCAATCGATAAAACAGAAGAAACTCACTTATCGACTGAGCTATTTGATGCGTTAGCATTTGCAAATCAAAAATTAGAAGAGTTAGTTCTTATTCATTCTGCTCTCACTAAAGGTACAGAAAGTATTAGTAATGAGCTGGAAACATATCGAAATGTACATCATACAATTCGTTCATCTGCTGTACGTAACCGTGAAGATGTCAAAGCAGCACGAACAGCACTAAAAGAAGAAGATTTTTCACGTCCTCTTCCATTTGAAAAGCGATACGAATTACAACAAGTTGCCCTAGAGTTACCATTGTTACCAACAACAACTATCGGTAGCTTCCCGCAAACAACTGAAGTTCGTCAAACGCGAAAAGAATGGCGTAACGGTGTTATTTCAAATGAACAATATGAAAAATTTATTGAAAAAGAGACAGAAAAATGGATTCGTTACCAAGAAGAAATTGGTCTTGATGTCCTTGTACATGGTGAGTTTGAAAGAACTGACATGGTCGAATATTTCGGTGAGCGTCTTGCTGGTTTCTCATTCACTAAAAACGGTTGGGTACAATCATACGGTTCCCGCTGCGTAAAACCACCTGTTATTTATGGTGATGTAGCCTTTATTAACGGAATGACTATTAAGGAAACTGTTTATGCACAAAGCTTAACAGAGAAAGTTGTAAAAGGAATGTTAACTGGACCTGTTACAATTTTAAATTGGTCCTTCGTTCGAAATGACATTCCAAGAAAAGAAGTTTCGTATCAAATTGCATTAGCTCTTCGTCACGAAATTGAACTACTTGAATCTTCCGGAATTCGAGTAATCCAAGTCGATGAGCCAGCACTTCGTGAAGGAATGCCACTAAAAGAAAAAGATTGGGACGCTTATATTACATGGGCAGTTCAATCCTTCCTTTTAGCAACTTCTTCTGTAGCAAATGAAACACAAATTCATACTCATATGTGTTACAGTAACTTCGAAGATATTGTTGATGCGATTCGCGCATTAGATGCAGATGTGATTTCTATCGAAACATCAAGAAGTCACGGTGAATTTATTGATACATTAAAACATACAACATATGAAAAAGGCATCGGTCTAGGTGTATATGATATTCATAGCCCACGTGTACCGAGTAAAGATGAAATGTATAAAATCGTAGAACAATCTTTAGAAGTATGCGATCCTAAATATTTCTGGATTAATCCTGATTGTGGTTTAAAAACGAGAAGAACAGAAGAAGTTATTCCAGCTTTAGAGCACATGGTGCAAGCAGCAAAAGATGCTCGCTCCCTGCTAAAAACAAACGCATAACGAAAATGGGTTATCCTTATTGAGGATAACCCATTTTTTATTCTTTACTTTCAAAAAAGAATTCGTATTGTATTTTATATAATTCATCATCCGTTGGCTCTTCAAGAGGAATTGCTTGTAAGACCACTGTATACTCACCATTTGGAATAGGTATTTGAAATTTATTTGAAAGAATACTCGTTATAACGATACTTTCATTTTCAACTGTAAAAGGAACCGTAATCGTTCTAATCACTTCTTCTTTTTCAATATGTTTCCCTGGGGTCACTTTCACTTCACAAGTATAATCAGAAAGTGCTTCAAAAATAACAGTTCCCTCTGCCTCAGCATAACCTCTTTCAAAATCTTCATCCGTCCAGTCTACATAAGGCTGCTCACCGTCATAGTTCATCAACATTAATTGCGAATAAGAAATTGTTAACTCCATAGTTCCCGTTCTCCTTCATTATGAAATGTACAACTACTACTTCACTTCAAATTTCACACGCGTACCATCTGGATATTTATCTAACTTATTCCCTACCCAAGAGCCTGCTCCGCGGTTATCCGCCGGACTTATATATTCAATATGTGCTCCTTTTCCGCCTTCCTTGCACATCGCCATTGGCCATTCATCACGATCATACCCTTTTTTTGAAGGATATGGTGCTAACGACAATTTCCTTCTATCTGCAGCACCACCACGATCGATTGTACAAACTTCTGAATGCCCTTCTTTTATAGCATCCGTAATATGTTTTCCTGTCTCTGGATAACGTTCTTTCGGAAATTCTAACACTTGATCATACGTATTCGTTTTCTTTACACTTGTTTCCTCTGGCACAAGTACTTCATAAACTGCTACTAAAATAGACAGAATTGCGATAATTGAAATGATAATACCTTTTAATTGCTTCATGTATACCTCCATGTTTCTACCAGTTTCTTTTTTCCTCCGTTATTATAACAAACTTCTCCTGTATATGTTTTCAGACATTATTTTAGTTATTCCTTGCCATTCCGCCAAAAACTTTCATTTTTTCACTAATGCTGTAGAAAACTAATAGCCTTCCGACATTCTTTTTCAAAGGAAGTCCTCATAAAAGATTGAAATGATATATACGATACTTTTTGGGGAGGAAATATCATGGAAGCTACCTATAAAACGAAAGATGTCACGAATAAAACAGGCATCCCAAAACATATAGTCCGCAAATATAGTCAACTGTTAGAGGAACATGGCTATATGATTTCTAAAACAGCTGATGCTCGTATTTATAAACTTGATGATTTAAAACTATTGAAATCTATACATGAAAGAGCTGCTACATTACAAGAAGATATTTCAGAAACGATACCGATTATTTTAAAAGAAAAAGAGGCCCCACCTGTACCAGTTATACAAGATAAGCAAGAGATACAACCGAAAGAAAAGGAAGATGGACGTAACTTTGAGGAATTCATGTTGAAACTTGAAATGCTAGCTCAATTAAATGAAGCAATTATTCATCAAAATTCTACTCTAATTACACAAAATCGTTTAAAGGATGAGAAACTAGATGAATTGATGCAACAAGTTTATGTAAAAGAAGGCTCTCAAGAAAAAATGCTTCAAGAGTTAGTCGAGCACGCCGCTCAAACAGATGCATTACAAAAAGAAAAGATGGACTTATTAATGAATCATATGTATAAACGAGAATCCAAACAGGAAGAAAAAATGAATAAACTTGTTAGTCAAATTTATAACAAGGACAGTAATCGTGATGCACAGCTTATGCAAGTTATTCGAGAAATTCAAGAAACAAAAAGAATGGTTGCTGCCTCAAAAGAGCAAAGTGTCTTTCAAACATTTAAAAGTTTATTTAGCCGAGCAAAACAAGAAAAAACAAATGAATAAGCAATATAAAATAAAAAGTTACCTTCCATCGGTAACTTTTATTCCTTATTTTGTACAGCTGGTAATATAATAATTGCTTCAGTGCCTTTTCCACTTTCACTCTTATATTCCAATGTACCATTATGCGCTTGTAAAATACTAAATGTTACCATAAGCCCTAATCCTGTCCCTTTTTCTTTTAAAGAATAATATGGTTGCCCCAGCCTTGCTAACTGTTCTTTCGTCATACCAACACCACTATCTTTAACTCTTATTATGATTGTTTCGTCTTTTTGAATGGCTGTTACTTTTAAATATCCTTTATTTCCTTGAATTGCTTCAATACCATTTTTAACAACATTCATAATAGCTTGCTTCAACTTTGTCTTATCACCAATCGTATAAAGACTTTCTGAAATTTCAACTTGTAAATATACACCTTGCATCGCTGCAAATGACGACATGAGAGTGGTCATTTCTATTAATTGGGCTGATAAACAAATGTGTTCTTTTTTCTCAATTTGCGGCCTTGCTAAATTCAAGTAATCTGAAATAATTTGTTCCGCCCGATCCAATTCAGCTAATACGAGGCGCATATAATCCTTATTCTTCACATCTTCCGTACTTTCTAACAATTGGATAAATCCACGAACAACAGTAAGTGGATTTCGAACTTCATGTGCCACACTTGCTGCTAACTCACTTACAATATTAAGCTTTTCTGATTTTTGCATCTCTGTACGTAGCAATGCATTTTCGTTTAAATATTCAGTTAAATACACCTGAAATACCATTGTCATGACCATGATAAGCGAGGCAAATATAAATCCGCTATATATTTGCGAAATATACGGTGTAAATCCTGTTTCCAAAAGAACATTAATCATGCCTAATACTAAAGAAACAAGCACATAAAATGATGAAATCATAAATGCTAAAATTAATTTCTTATCCCTTGAAAAAAGAGACCATTTCTTTGATAAAAACAGCGGAACTATCAATAAAAATATTACTTCTAAAACTGGAAGAAAGCTCATTCCCTTTAGTAACCATTCATATGCAACAAAAATAACCGCTGGGATTAAACCAACAATCCCACCATATAAAAAACCACTGACAATTGGAATGGGGTGAAAGTTATACCCACACACATTGCCAAAACAAATAGAGTATGTCATGGAGAGAACGAGCGTAACGCTAGATAAAAACATAATAAAGTAACGATTTGGCTTCGGAGGCATTTCTTGATAGCGATTTAAACGAATCGCTTCATATAAAAATAGTGGCAAAATTATGATGGCAATTTGAATCAATAAATCACGGATAAGCTCCATAACCTCTCATCCCCTATATGTATTTTGATATGATTATATCATTTTATAGGTGTATTTGTTTTAAAATTTTGATTTTTCTTAACATATTTGTTAATTCTTTGTTAACAACTCATCATAATTGTTACAGATTTTCGAAATGATTGTAAACCCTGTACCAAATTTCCTTCGTGCAGTATACAATGAATACGGATTACAAAGAAAATATAAAAATACTTTTTTAGACGGACAACTATAGCAAAATACAGCATATAATCCATACTATCTATGTTTACAAATAAGTGATCATTACTTTAGTAGGAGGAAGATAAATATGGCGGGTACTACGCTTGTTTTAAAAGAAGAAAATTTGGTTGTTCTAGAAAATGTTGAAAAATCAGTATATGAAGAATTACAGCATAAAGCAGGAGATGAAAATTGCACATGTGCTGTAAACGAATCAGTTGTTCACCTTGGCAAGGTATCCTCTGTACTCTGGAATGAAGATGAAATAGATTGGGAATACGGATATTAAAAAGTCGCTTATAGCGGCTTTTTTCTCTTTTCTCTCTCTTTCTAAATTACATATAAAAAGCGCGATCATAGAAAATATGATAAAATGAACTTAATTTTCAAACGGAAGAAAGGGAGATACAATGGAACAATTCATTAACCCTAGAGTGAAGGACATCCAAATTTCTGGAATCCGTCAATTCTCTAACATGATTCAAAACTATGATAATTTGATTTCTTTAACAATCGGACAACCCGATTTCCCTACACCTTCTCTCGTAAAAGAAGCTGCAAAACGGGCTATTACAGAAAACTATACAAGCTATACACATAACGCTGGTTTACTAGAATTACGCAAGGCAGCTTGTAACTTCGTAAAAGATAACTACGATTTACATTACTCACCTGAAAACGAAACCATCGTTACAATCGGTGCTAGCGAAGCAATTGATGTTACATTTCGAACGATTTTAGAGCCAGGAACAGAAGTAATTTTACCTGCTCCTATTTATCCAGGTTACGAACCTATTATTCGATTATGCGGTGCAACACCTATTTTTGTAGATGTTCGTAAAACTGGATTCCGTTTAACAGCTGAAGCGCTTAAAAATGCTATTACAGAAAAAACAAGATGTATCGTACTACCGTATCCTTCTAACCCGACCGGTGTAACTTTATCAACAGAAGAACTAAAAGATATTGTAGATGTTTTAAAAGACAAAAATATTTTCGTCCTTTCAGATGAAATTTATAGCGAGCTGGTATATGAACAAAAGCACACATCTATCGCTCATTTCCCAGAAATGCGTGAAAAGACAATTGTCATTAACGGTTTATCTAAATCACATTCTATGACTGGCTGGCGTGTTGGACTTTTATTTGCACCAAGCTATTTAGCTGGACACATATTAAAAGTTCATCAATACAATGTAACGTGTGCTACTTCAATCGCTCAATACGCTGCAATTGAAGCATTAACAGCAGCTAAAGACGCACCCAAAATGATGCGCCACCAATATAAAAAACGCCGTGATTACGTATATAATAGACTCACTCAAATGGGATTAACAGTTGAAAAGCCAACAGGTGCATTTTACTTATTCCCATATGTTGGTCATTTGACATCTTCATCATTTGATTTTGCACTTGATCTTGTCAAAGAAGCTGGACTAGCTGTAGTTCCTGGAACAGCATTCTCTGAATACGGTGAAGGCTACCTTCGCTTGTCCTATGCGTATAGTATTGAAACTTTAAAAGAAGGCTGCGACCGATTAGAAGCCTTTCTAAAGAAAAAAGCTAAGAGTTAAACTCTTAGCTTTTTTATGCATAATGATCACAAGTTTGACGTTTTAGTAATTTATGAGGAATAATGATACACTTTGCAGTGGATTCTGCATTCTCTACTTTATCAACTAAAGCTTTTGCTCCCTCATATCCCAGCTGATAAATATTCACATCAACTGTCGAAAGTGGAGGGCTCGCAATTTCTGATAATAAAGCATTATTAAAGCTTACAATAGAAACATCCTTCGGTACAACGAATCCTTTTTTAGAAAGAGCACTTAACACACCAAGTCCAATTAAGTCATCCGTTGCCATAATTGCCGTCGGCGGTTGCTGCAGTCCCATTAATTCCTCAACCGCTTGTTGACCACTTTCCCTCGAAAAATCAAAATGTAAAATATATTCTTTTGGTAATACAATGTCTGCTAATTTCAAGGCATCACTCATACCAGCTAAACGATCTCTCGTTACAAGTAAATCTGAACCACCACCAATGAACGCGATTTGCTTATGCCCTAATGAAATTAAATATTCTGCCACTTCTCTTGCAGCTGTATAATTGTCATTATCTACATATGTAATTTCATCTTTTCGATCATATGGTTTTCCTATTAAAACAAACGGGAAATTTTGTTCATGTAAATATTGAATAATCCGATCATTCTCTCTTGAATATAAAAGAATAATGCCACCAATTTGGCGTCCCTGTACCATCTTTACAACACCATTAAAAATTTCTTCTTCCGTTTCACCTGTCGACATGTAAAGCGCATAACCTTCTACGTGTGCAAATGAACTAATCCCTCTTATAACTTCTGGGAAAAATGGATTTTGAAAAGCTTTACTTGCAGAACTTGGCATAACAAGACCAAGTGTTTTCGTCGTTTGGTTCGCAAGATTTCTCGCATTTAAATTAGGATGATACCCTAATTCACTCATTACTTTCCTAACACGGCGCTTTGTCTTTTCACTTATACTTGGATTATCAGCAATTACACGAGAAACTGTTGATGGTGCAACATTCGCTTGCTTCGCCACATCTTTAATTGTAACTGTCATAAAAATCCCCCTCCTCTCATTTCTCTGCCATTTTTCATATATTTTATCTCGCACTCATTGCAAGTCATAAACTTTTATTTCTTATATCTTGCAAAACTAATCCTATTCTCCCTCTTCATGTATTGTAAGGGATATAGCTATTTTTTCCTATACTATAATATACTATTTATTTGACATCTTTTCACATGTGATGTCAAATCTCTTTTCATCTCCCTATAAAGTTATTTATAGGGAGATGAAAAGAAAAATGGGACGTAATGTCCCATTTTTCATCCTTTCGTACCTCCAGCTGTTAAACCGGAAACAAAATATTTTTGTAGTGATAGGAATAAAATTGAAATCGGGATCGCAATTAACACAGAACCCGCTGCAAACGTTGTAAATTCATTACCGAATTTCTTCGCAACCATTTCATATAATCCAACTGCCAAAGTATAATTTTCTGGTGTTCGCAAAATAATACTCGCTAAAATGAAATCTGTAAATGGACCAATGAAAGTAAATAACGCTACAACCGCTACGATTGGCTTTGCAAGTGGCATAATGATTTGCCAGAAAATACGGAAATGCCCTGCTCCATCCATTCGAGCTGATTCATCCAACTCTTTCGGAATCGTATCAAAATACCCTTTCATAAGCCATGTATTCATCGGAATTGCTCCGCCCACATAAATTAAAATTAATGCAAGATGTGTATCAAGTAATCCTGTTAACTGAGCTAATATATATAGTGCGATTAACGCTGCAAAATTCGGGATCATTTGCAAAATTAAAAATGTTAATAAACCATTCTTTCTTCCAACAAAACGATATCTCGAAAATGCATAAGCAGTAAAACTAATGGCTAGTACAGAGAAAATCATCGTCATTACGCTAACTTTCAAAGTATTTTTATACCAAAGTAAGTAATTACTTGAATCGAGATCAAGTAGCTTGCGATAATGATCTAATGTGGCATTTTTCGGAATAATACTTGACCCAGATAAACTATCCCCTGGATTAAACGATGAGCCAATTATCCATAGTAATGGATAGAAAATAATCGCACACATTATGAAGATAACTAAATAACTTAATGAAAGACGTAGCATCTTTTGTCGTTTAATATTCATTTACATCATATCCTCTTCTTGGAATGATTTTGTTCTCTTAAATTGCCATAACGCAACTGTAATAACAATTAACGATAAAATCATTGTAAGAGCTGCTGCTTTTCCGTACTGAGCCGAAGTCATCGTTAACTTATAGATCCATGAAATTAAAATATCCGTTCCACCTGCATTTTGTCCAGACACAGCAGGTCCTCCGTTATTAAATAGATAAATAATACTAAAATTATTAAAGTTAAACGTATATTGCGTAATTAATATTGGCGCTGTTGCATATAACACAAGTGGCAATGTAATTTTGCGGAACTGTTGCCAAGCAGTTGCTCCATCTACTGTAGCCGCTTCATATAATTCTCCTGGAATCGATTGCAATATACCTGTTGTCATTGCAAAGACGAACGGGAAACCAAGCCATGTTTGAATCATAATTAAAGCAATCTTTGACCAAAACGGGTCTGTCATCCAAGCAATCTTTTCAATCCCGAATAAAGCTAATACTTGGTTATTAATTGCTCCAAATGTTTCATTAAACATACCAGCAAATACAAGAATAGATACGAATGCTGGAACAGCCCACGGTAAAATAAAGATTGTTCGAATAATTGCCTTACCTTTAATACCAGGCTGATTTACGATAATCGCTAAAAAAATACCAAGTGCAACTTGTAATGTTGTTGCAACGAATGTCCAAATGACAGTCCAAGAAAATACACTTAAAAATGTATCTCTCCACATCGGTAATGTGAAAATATCAATAAAGTTTTTAAAACCCACCCAATCTACTAATTTAGCTGGAGGAGAATGATATAAATCATAGTTTGTAAATCCAATTAAAATTACGAAGATGATTGGAAATACGACAACAAAGATAAGTAGTAGAAAACCTGGTGAAACCATTAAATAAGGAAAGCCTTGATCTAACAAATTACGGTATTGCTCTTTTACAGAATTTAACGGTGTTCCTATATCACGTTTCTTTCCATTTTGATATGCATCATATAAGTTAAATGCATATATGCCGAGCCCAAACGCGATAACGATAAGTGCCAAGATCCCTTCTACTAATAGAAAGACAGAATGGTCACGTGGAACTTCTGTACCGAGCGTTACAATGCCCCATAATCCCATATTTAATAAATCAGCAAAGGCTACAATAAATGAACCTGTTAATACTAGAAAAATAAGACCTTTTACAAATTGTTTATTATATATTTGGCCCATGCCCGGAATGATTGATAACACGGTTGCCATTTTCCTATGCTTTGAATGGTTTAACCCCTTTGCAGGTTCCATAGATGTTTGCATGTTCCTTCCCCCTTTTTTCTTCCCACATGGAAGGGAGAGAATTCGTGCCCCTCATATTAGAGGCACGAATTTCACCTTATTTTTTCTTACTATGATTTGCCTCAATATTACCTTTAATTTGTTTCACTGCACTATCAAGTGCGGATTTTGGTGCTTCTTTATCTGATACAACTAATTGAAGCGCATCCCCAGCTGGTTTCCAAACTTCCTGCATTTCTGGAATATTCGGCATTGGAATTCCATTTTCCGATTGCGTCGCAACCGCTTTTGCAGCCTCATTTTCTTTAATGATTGGATCTTCCATTACTGATTTTACTGGTGGAATTTCTTTCGTTTTCTCAAAGCGAATTTTAGCATTTTCTTCATTTGTAACCCACTCAGTAAATTTTGTAGCTAAATCATTTTGTTTAGAGAAGCTTGTTACATGCCATCCTTTTACACCAACGAACGTTTTCATCGGTTGACCATTTGGTAATTTCGGCATTGGAGCAACACCATAATCTATTCCAGCCTTTTCCATCGCTTGGAATGCCCATGGACCATTCATAATAGATGCTGCTTTTCCTTCATTAAACAATCCATCTGCAGCTGAACCACCAGATTCACCGATAATACCTTTCGGGAATAACTTTTCTTTGTACCATTTTTGAATATATTCAGCACCTTGTACCGCACCGCTATTATTTAATCCAATATCATTTGCATTTGGCTTTCCATCTTTTTCACCAAATACATAACCACCCATACCTGCCATAAATGCATTAGCAAAGTAGAAGTTATCTCCTAATGCTAAAAATCCGTATTTTCCATCTTTCGTAAAGTCTTTTGAGAAGTTAAACAGTTCATCCATCGTTTCGGGTGCTTTTTGCATCATTTTTTTATTATAAATAAAGATTGGTGTTTCAATCGCTTTTGGTAAACCGTATATTTTTCCGTTATATGTTTGTGCTTCTATTGATAAATCTGTAAATTTACTTTTTACTGTATCATCTACTTTCACTTCTGAAAGTAGCCCTTCTGTTACCGCATTACCAATATGATCATGTGGCAATGTTACAACATCTGGCCCTGTGCCAGCTGGACCGTCGAGACGAAGTTTTTCTATTTGTTTCGTCATCTGAACCTCTTCAACTTTTACTTTCACATTATATTTCTTTTCAAAACTTTTCACCGCTGGCTCTAGACCCACACCTTTTTTCTCATCTTCCCAAACAAGAAGGTCATAGTCTTTTTTCGCTTTACTTTCCTCTTTTTTCCCTGAATCTTTCGGTCCACATGCAGATAACATACCAATAGATAATGCTGAAACCGTTAATAATGATAATGCTTTCTTCATCCCAAAAACCTCCCTAAATTGTCTATGTACCTCAGTAACTGAAAACGTTTGCATTTAATAGTTTAATTGAAGCGCAAACAATATCCCAAGTCTATGAAAACGTTTGCGCTATTTGTCTATCATTATACATTCTTTTATTCATTTTGCAAATATTAATTTAAAAATTATGTCATTATACTCTTTATACATTGACTTTATATGAAATGAATACTACTCTTATAAGCAATATTAAAGCTACGAGAAAGGCAATCGTTTGCAATATAGGCTTTATTATTACACTTAAGGGAATACTATGTATAGAGATATTGAAGGGGGATTTTCTATATGTTTAAAGAAGCCATTTATCATAGGCCGAAAGATAATTATGCATACGCTTATGATGAACAAACAATTCACATCCGAGTACGTACTAAGAGAGATGATATTCAAAGCGCCGATCTTATTTACGGTGATCCTTACGAATGGAAAGACGGGAAATGGATATCATCAAGTACACCCATGAAAAAAACGGGTTCTACTGCATTATTTGATTATTGGTCCATTTCAATCGAACCCAAATTTAAGCGCTTACGTTATGGGTTTGAATTAAAATCTGAAACAGACACTCTTATTTATACAGAGCGAGGATTCTTTTCTAACATTCCAAATGATGATGTTGGTAACTTTTTCTGTTTTCCATTTATTCATGCAGATGATGTATTCAAAGCACCATCTTGGATTAAAGACACCATTTGGTATCAGATTTTCCCTGAGCGATTCGCTAATGGCGATAGTACGCTGAATCCAGAAAACACCCTTCCTTGGGGAAGTGCGAATCCAACTCCAACTAATTTTTTCGGCGGAGATTTTTCTGGTGTTATTCAAAACCTTGATTACCTTGTTAAGCTTGGCATTTCCGGAATATATTTCACACCTATTTTCAAAGCTCATTCAAACCATAAATATGACACAATTGACTATATGGAAATTGATCCACAATTTGGGACGAAAGAAACTTTCAAAGAGCTCGTTGAAGAATGTCATAAGCACGGTATAAAAGTAATGCTCGATGCTGTGTTTAATCATAGTGGATACTTTTTCGAGAAATTTCAAGACGTACTAGAGAACGGTGAGAAGTCCGCATATAAAGAGTGGTTCCACATTCATGAATTCCCAATTATAACCGAGCCACTTCCAAATTATGATACTTTCGCCTTTACACCGTATATGCCTAAATTAAATACAGCTCATCCAGATGTAAAAGAATACTTACTTGAAGTAGGACGTTATTGGGTACGAGAATTTAATATAGATGGCTGGCGCCTTGATGTCGCAAATGAAGTCGATCACAATTTTTGGAGAGAATTCCGAACTGAAATAAAGACATTAAATCCTGAAGTATATATTTTGGGAGAAATTTGGCACGATGCCCTTCCATGGCTACAAGGCGATCAATTTGATGCTGTCATGAGCTACCCTGTTACAAACGCTCTACTTTCTTACTTTGCTAACGATTCCATTAAAGCAAGTGAGTTCATGAAGCAAATTACAGAATCTCTACATTCCTACTCTATGAATGTAAATGAAGCAGCCTTTCATTTATTAGATAGCCATGATACTCCAAGAATTTTAACAACATGCAACGGAGATAAAAATAAGTTGAAATTGCTCTATGTATTCCATCTTTCTTTCATCGGTTCTCCATGCATTTATTACGGAGATGAAATCGGCATGGATGGTGGTATGGACCCCGATTGCCGTAAATGTATGATTTGGGATACTAAAGAACAAGATCATGCATTATTTACACATATACAAACATTGATTTCATTACGAAAACAACATGAAGCTTTTGGAGGACATGGTACTTTTCAATTCATCGAAGCAAATGATGAACATAATTATATTTCTTATACGAAAACATATGAGGATGAAACTATCTTTTTCGTTTTAAACCCTACTAATAGTGAAGTTACAGTTTCACTCCCTCTTCATGTTACTGGTAAGAAAATAATTAACATTTATACAAATGAAGAATTTTCAGCGGAAGCAAGTGTATTACAAGTTACACTTCCTCCATATGGATTCTCCATATTAAAATGGTAATCCAAAAAATCCTTATGCCAAGGTGGCATAAGGATTTTTCTTATTTCAATTTGAATACTATCGCTTCATACGGACGTAATGTAATGTTATCTATCGATCCGATTTCTACATCGTAATTGTGTATAAATAATTCTGATTCACTATAACTAATATCCTCAGGCATTTCAAATACACTTTCATCCGCAGTAAAGTTTGCAATAACAAGTAGTTTTTGGTCTCCATATGTTCTTACATAAGCAAAAACAGAAGGATTATTCTCTAATATTAAATCATATGATCCATATACAACTATTTCATTATTTTTGCGTAGCTCAATTAATTTCTTATAGTAATAAAAAATTGAACCTTCATCTTGGATTGCTTGTTTCACATTAATCTCTTTATAGTTAGGATTTACAGTAATCCAAGGTTCACCTGTTGTAAATCCAGCGTGATTCTGATCATCCCACTGCATCGGAGTTCTAGCATTATCACGACCCTTTATATAAATAGACTCCATTACTTTTTCTATATCTTCACCATGGTCTATCACTTTTTCTTTATACATATTTAACGTTTCAATATCTCGATATTCATCAATTGATTGGAATCGAACGTTCGTCATTCCGATTTCTTCACCTTGATAAATATATGGCGTTCCCTTCATCATATGAAGAACTGTCGCTAACATTTTTGCTGATTCAATGCGATACATTCCATCGTTACCAAAACGAGATACAACGCGAGGCTGATCATGGTTATTCCAATAAAGGCTATTCCATCCGGTATGCTCTAATGCTTTTTGCCACTTTGTCAAATTCTCTTTTAAAGTAAGAAGTGAGCATGGTTTTACATCCCACTTTCCACCTTCTCCTGAATCTAAATCCATATGTTCAAATTGGAATACCATTTGCAACTCTTTTCGTTCTTCTCCAGTATACAATTTGGCTTCTTCTGTCGTTACACCTGGCATCTCACCAACCGTCATAATATCATAATGCGATAATACTTCCTCATTCATTTCATGCAAATATTTATGAATGTTTGGACCGTTCATAAAATGTTTATGACCTGAAACATAGCCATCTTCATCTGTTTCAACAGTTGGTAATCCTTCTTCTTTAGAAATAAAATTGATCACATCCATGCGGAATCCATCAATTCCTTTTTCTAACCAAAACTTCATCATCTCATAAACATCTTGTCTTACCTTTTCATTATCCCAGTTTAAATCCGGCTGTTTTTTAGAAAACAGATGTAAATAATATTCATCCGTCATTTCATCGTACTTCCATGCAGACCCACTAAAAGCAGCTCCCCAGTTGTTCGGTTCTTTCCCTTCTTTTCCAGGACGCCATATATAGTAATCTCTATATTTATTATCTTTTGATTTACGTGATTCAATAAACCACTTATGTTCATCAGATGTATGATTAACAACTAAATCCATCATCAATTTCATATTACGTTCATGCATTTCATGTAATAGCTCATCCCAATCTTCCATTGTTCCGAACTCGTTCATAATCTTACAATAATCGCTTATATCATAACCATTATCATCATTTGGAGATTCATAGACTGGTGATAACCAAATCACATCAATCCCTAACTCTTTTAAATAATCTAGCTTTGAAATAATCCCTTGAAGATCTCCTATACCATCACCGTTACTATCCATAAAGCTACGAGGATAAATTTGATATACTACGCTTTCTTTCCACCATTGTTTTTCCATTATGCTACCCCATTTCATTCATAATTCATTTTTCTCTTTTTTAAGGCGCAAACGTTTTCATTAATGAATGATAACAGATTCTATCTCAATTTAAAATAGCGCTTACAATTTTTATTGTTCTTTTTCTAAGAAAACATACGAAAATTACTAATAACTCTTCAATAAATGAAAACGTTTTATTTTTTTATTTATTTTTTGAATCTATTCGTTTATAATGAACTCAAAGAAAACGTTTGCATAATTATTTCTAGGGGGAAATACCATGGCAGAACTTAAATTAGAAAATATTTATAAGATATATGATAATAACGTAACAGCTGTAACCGATTTTAATTTACACATTCAAGATAAAGAATTTATCGTATTTGTCGGTCCTTCTGGATGCGGAAAATCTACAACATTACGAATGGTAGCTGGACTCGAAGATATTTCAAAAGGCGAGTTTTCAATTGATGGTAAACTAATGAATGATGTTCCTCCAAAAGATCGAGATATCGCAATGGTCTTCCAAAACTACGCTCTTTATCCACATATGAGTGTATATGATAATATGGCATTTGGATTAAAACTTCGAAAAATACCAAAAGATGAAATCGATCGTCGTGTGAAAGATGCAGCAAAAATTTTAGGGCTTGAACAATATTTAGATAGAAAACCGAAAGCATTATCAGGTGGACAACGCCAACGTGTTGCGTTAGGTAGAGCAATCGTTCGAGATGCAAAAGTTTTCTTAATGGATGAACCATTATCAAACTTAGATGCTAAACTCCGTGTTGCAATGCGCTCAGAAATTTCTAAGCTACATCATCGCCTTGGAACAACAACAATTTATGTAACACATGACCAAACAGAAGCAATGACTATGGCTTCGCGTCTTGTCGTTATGAAGGATGGAAAGATTCAACAAATTGGAACTCCAAAAGAAGTATATGAAACACCAGAAAACATTTTCGTGGGTGGATTTATCGGGTCACCAGCGATGAACTTCTTTCGTGGTAAATTGACTGAAACCGATTTCGTTATAGACAATACCATAAAAATCAAAGTATCTGAAGGAAAAATGAAGATGCTACGTGAACAAGGCTATGTAAATAAGGAAATTGTTTTAGGTATTCGCCCGGAGGACATTCATGATGAACTACTATTTTTAGAAGCTTCACAATCTACTACTTTCACAACAAAAATTGAAGTTGCTGAATTGTTAGGTGCTGAATCTATTTTATATATGAAACTTGGAAATCAAGATTTTGCAGCACGTGTTGATGCACGACATATATTCTCACCTGGAGATCAAATTAAATTGGCATTTGATTTAAATAAAGCGCATTTCTTTGACAGCCAAACAGAACAACGTATTCGCTAAAGAAATTTCCTTCTATATAACATACAAAAAAACCGTCCACATATATTGAGGGCGGTTTTCATTATTATACTAGGGCTTCTACTGTATGAAATGATTGTCCTTTCGTGCTAATAATACCGAAAATCGGTAAATCACTAAGCACCACTTCTTCTTGCTGTTTCATAAAAGATGACGTTAATTGTTTTATCTCTATCCAAACGTCATTAATACAAAGTACATTGGAATCGTTCTCTTGTTGGCGAGAAAAAATAGAATCTATTTTATATAAACCACCATTTTGAAAAAGCATATCAATGCGACTGAATGCATTCAAAGTAATGCTAATAACGCGTTGCCAATCTCCTTGCTTTCCCATATCATAGGATACAAAAAGTGCCTCTCCGCCTAGATTCATAATTTCCTCCACTGTTGCTTGTCCACTCTCTTGATCAATGTCCGTCACAATAACTTTTGCGCCTTGTTTAGCCAACAAAAGAGCTGTATTACGTCCAATACCGATGCCACCGCCAGTTACGATAGCAACTTTTCCTGCAAGCTTCATTTTCATTACCCCTTCTATAAGTCTTACCGTCATTCAGTATACTCCTTTATAAGATTAATCTGCAAGCAAGAAAAATTGCTCATTCGTTTGTAAGCGATTACTTTTTTACTCCTTCTTTTTTCCTACTATTACGCTGATCGAAAACTAAACCGATGAAAATTAAAATCCCCCAAAAGATTACACTACCTCCAGTCATTTCAATTTCCCCCTTATTATATAAAGATATTATTTTAATCATTATAACATTTTCTTAATTTTCAATCTATTAAAACCCGAAATGATATTATTACATAAATTGTAGTATAACAAAAAAAGACCTTCTTATTTTATGTATAAAAAGGTCTTTTTTCATTATACAAGACTTATTACTTTCGTCTTTGTAATTAAGTCCTGAAAACCGCAATTGTCTTTGCGGAACAACATCATATATACGTTACATATTAATGGAATTCCTAATAGCAATACGTTCGGCAATAACAATACAAAAAATCTTATAATTAATGTTTGCAACGTTAGCTTTTCACTCTTCAATGAAATTAATTTTATTCTCGTTACCTTTTTGCCAAGTGTAACACCGTTCCAAATAAAGGGTAACACAATAAAATATATCGCCATTAATATGAAAACTACTGCGAAATCATATCTAAAATCACCTAAACTTATATTAAAGCGCTTAAACATAGCACTATAGTTTCCGGTCATAATAGCTACTACTGCACCATACATAACCGAGATTAAAAACATGTCAATTAGGGAAGCACCTATGCGATTCATTACAAGCGCTGGACGATGCATCTTTAACTTCATTTTATGTCGACTCCTTCATATCCTTCTTTACCCGTCTCATCGTACCACTTCTAAAAAACATTGTAAACTAGCGTTTCTCTTACTTTTCTTGTACAATTTGTTACAATAGCATTATAAAGGAGGTTCCCATATTGAAAAAATGGATAATCCTATTCGTCGCCTTCCTATTAACTGGTTGTACAGGAAACACAAGTCACTTAACTTATACGGTTAACGATGAATACGAGCTCATACGTACTTCTGGAAATGCATTTGAACTTTTCCCCTCGCAAGATGCTGTATATGCCACACAATACATCCCTGCAAAAATTACAGACATTGCTTGGGATGATAAATACATTATTGCAAAACAAACTGAGGAAAAATCAGATCCAAATAACCCTGACGCAGCAATTGCAAATAAAAAAAGTGAACATTATTGGATTATTGACGTAAAGCACAATAAACGTTTCGGTCCCTATAATGAAAAGCAATTTAATAAACAAAAAGATGCGTTTAAAATTAAGGTACCTTTTCAAAATGTAGATTCATACATAAAAGAAATAAAAAAACAGTCAGCATAATCTTTTGAGTGCTGACTGTTTTGTCTTACATTATTTTAAAAACACATTACTCCGAAAGTGAGATATTAAACGTTTGTGGCTCTTTTACAACATCTTGTGTTTCTGAATCTCCTGCAAGTAAATCATCAGTTATAAACTGAATATCCTTTACCTTGTCTTTTCCATCGTCAAGTATTAAACCAATAATCCCATCTCTTGTTTCACCAGGCTTATAGTCTTCTCTTGATACATTTTTTGTACCAACTAACGTATCTTCGTCATATAAAAAGTTTTGAGTCGCTACTTTAAAATGTTGCTTACCATTAATTATAACATCATTCATAGAGAAAAATTGCATATTTTTATTTCCGCTATTCTCCACTTTATATGTAATCTCAACGTAACGAATTGTATTACTAATCTCTGTTCCACTTAGCGATGCATATAATTCTGCATCTTCTTGGCTTACTTTATCCCCTAATCTACGTTTTACTTCTTCAGGAGTTAGTGCCGTGTATACTTTCAATGTATTTTTTGCCTTTTCACTCATCTGTGATAAAGAGATTACTTTCACATCTTGTACGTGAATTTTCATTGGCGCTACTTCAAATGTTTGATTCACAGAATGCATCTGCTCTAACATGAAAGTACCCCAGCCTGTTTCTTTCACTTTTTGTCCTACTTTTTTCAGCTCACGCCCACCATATTCTTTTGTTTCAGGAATAGATTCTTTCTTCTTCGGTTCAGCTTTCTTTTCTTCTTGATGGAAGCAACCACTTAACATAAGAAGAAAACTACATAAAACAAAAATACTTTTCCATGCTTTCATCATTTCATTTCTCCTAACGCTATCATTCATGAATATAAAATTAATCCCTTGCTTTGTAAACTATAGAAACAATGAAAAGTCCACAAAATGAACTTGTCAGTCCAGATACTATTATACCTCCAATTTGGAAAATATGAAAATAGGGATCTAGGAACACATACACGATAAATATAATAGTTGCCACAACAATTACTGAAATCCAATACTTTCTTTTTTCCGAAGCTAAAATAAAGTCTTTACCCATTTCATTTCTATGCTTCCATAAAACGTATGCTAATAATAGAAAACCAATACATGTACTTCCATGTTGCATATATTTATAAACAGAGATACCGTACCATTCTCTTTGCAATAATGGTATTTTCATAACAAAATAGCCTGTCTTATGAGTGAATGCATCCCAAACAACATGCGTTAACATACCGAATAATGCTGAATAACAAAATACAAAAAGATCCTTCCATGTATGAAGACCCCACCCCTTGTCTACTGCATATGTATAGTAGCCAGCAAATGGCTTAGGTAAATGTGTTATAAAAGACTTTTTTAAAATGTAATGATATATGTATGCTAATAAGAAGACAAGTGGTAAATTTAAATATAAGAACCCCAGCCACGTATGCCCAATTACACCATACGGTCTAAAGTGTAAGAAATATTCAAAGTCAGGCGACATACTACCTAATATAAGAGCCGTTACTGAAATATGTTTAGAATACTTTTTCGTAAAAGGGAGAACTGCTGCTGGATGTGCAAATGTAAACGGCATACTTTAACTCCTTCTCACATTTTCAGTAGAATACCATATATCATAACGAGAGAATGGAACTTCATGCAATATTTATTTTCACATTGGAATATGATAGTTTAAATGATATAATCCACATAAATATTCAGAAAACAAGAAGGGATTCAGGTGTTATTAACACTTGTATTTGCTGCCTTTTTAGATTCAAAATCCGTTATGAATTGAGGTTTATATATTGATTGACGTACCCTT
Organism: Bacillus cereus group sp. BfR-BA-01382; assembly: GCF_022663475.1. Lineage (NCBI taxonomy): Bacteria > Bacillati > Bacillota > Bacilli > Caryophanales > Bacillaceae > Bacillus > Bacillus cereus group sp. BfR-BA-01382. The sequence goes on along the minus strand of NZ_JAKUFQ010000003.1, from coordinate 86,569 downwards.
TTTACAAAATGTCACATTAAAAAAAGAAAATATCCCTAGTTTTTCCGCATATCCTTACTGCTTACCCGCTATCCGAACATTACAATCACTAGCTTTCCATCCAAATGTAACATTCATTATTGGAGAAAACGGAACGGGTAAATCAACATTACTTGAAGGAATTGCAATTGCGTTAGGTTTTAATGCAGAAGGTGGAACGAAGAATTTCCGCTTTAGCACAAACGATTCACATTCATCTTTACATGAATACCTTCGAATTTCAAAAAGTTTCAATACACCAAACGACGGTTTCTTTCTTCGCGCTGAATCATTTTATAACGTTGCTTCTTATATTGATGAAATAGATGCTATAAAATCTTACGGCGGCGTTTCACTACACGAACAATCACACGGTGAATCATTCTTTTCCTTATTTATGAATCGTTTTTCAGGACAAGGTTTATACATTTTAGATGAGCCTGAGGCAGCTCTATCACCGATGAGACAACTTTCCATGCTCATTCGAATGCACGAACTAGCTGAACAAGGTTCACAATTTGTTATTGCGACGCATTCTCCTATTTTAATGGCTTACCCTGAATCTACTATATACTCTTTAACACAAGAGGGGATTCACGAATCCACATTAGAAGAAACCGAGCATTATCAAACGACGAAACTTTTCTTTGAAAATCGCGATCGATTATTCCATCATCTATTTGAGTCATAAAAAAAGAAGCAGCAATAGCTGCTTCTTTTTTATAGTGCTTCTATAAATAAGGCAACCCCGATACCGCCACCAACGCATAAAGAGGCAATTCCTTTTTCTAAACCACGTCTTTTTAATTCGTGAATTAAACTTACTGTAATACGAGCCCCTGTACAACCAATTGGATGCCCAAGTCCTACGCCACTACCGTTTACGTTCACTTTTTCACGGTCTAAGCCTAACTCTTTCTCTACAGCTAAATATTGAGCCGCGAAAGCTTCATTAATTTCCAGTAAATCTGCATCTTCTAATGACCAATCTACTTTCTCTAATCCTTTTCGGATTGCTGGTGCTGGTCCAATACCCATAATTTTCGGGTCTACTCCAGCTACTGAATATCCAACAATTCTAGCTAACGGTTGTAAGCCTTTTTCTTTTGCTTTTTCTTCGCTCATTAATACTAGAACTGCACTTCCGTCATTCAGGCCAGATGCATTACCTGCAGTTACAGACCCATCTTTACGGAATGCTGGTTTTAACCCTGCTAATTTTTCCGCTGTAATATCTGCACGTGGATGCTCATCCTTCGAAAATACTACTTCTTTTCTACGTTCTTTTATTGTAATAGGAACAATTTGATCGTCAAAGTGTCCAGACTCGATTGCCTTCAGTGCCAATGTATGACTGCGAAGAGCAACTTCATCTTGTTCCTCTCTTGTAATTTCATATTGTTCAACTAAATTTTCCGCTGTTTCACCCATCATAATATGGTGAATCGGATCTTCTAACACTTCCCACACCGTATCACGAATTTCTCCGTGCTGTAGACGTTGTCCCCAGCGGTGCTGTTTCAATGCATAAGGGCTCGAACTCATCGCTTCTACTCCACCTGCAACAACAACATCACTTACACCTAATTGGATTTGCATTGCAGCTGACATAATTGCTTGCATACCTGAAGAACATTGACGTTGGATTGTATATCCCGTAACTGTGTCAGGAAATCCTGCCGCTAATGCAGCTGTTCTCGCCGTATTTGCTTCATCAGTTCTTTGAATACAATGACCTAAAATTACTTCATCAACTTCATGTGGTTCTACCCCGCCTCGTTTTACAGCTTCCTGAAGTACAGGAACAGCTAATTCTACTGGCGTTACATTTTTTAGCGCTCCTCCAAAAGTTCCAATTGGCGAACGAACTGCAGCTGTAATAACAACATTATGCATTTTGTACTTGCCCCTCTCTTATGTACCCTAGTAAGTTTTTAGGTGAAATTCCATAAGATGTATATCTATAACTATCATACTATAAACATACTAAAAAATCAAAATATTTCATATAATAAAAATAGAAGGAATTAACCTTCTATTCTGTCAGTGCATATAAAAACTTTTGCAAAATTTTCTCTGTCGTTTCATTCAATTTTGGCAACTTATCTACTGGAAAATATTGAAGTTTCAACCCTTCATGATCGAGCTTTAATTCCCCGCTCACATGATGTGCCTGATACAGATGAATGACATTGAAAATTTCATCGCCATTCGGATAACGGAAATATACTTCTTTTCCTGATAGAACACCAAGAAATTGCATTATTTTTGCAGTTAACCCCGTTTCCTCAAATAACTCTCTACGTGCCGTTTCTTCTGTCGTTTCACCTAGTTCCATCGCCCCGCCAGGTACACCCCAATCATATGTATCTGAACGATATTGAAGCAATACTTCTTGTTTATCATTTAATATAATGATTGCTGATCCTACGAGAATAAGCGGTCTTGTACCAACGACTTTTCGTAACTCTTCAATATACCCCATATGTAAATTCCCCTTTCCCTAACCTCCCTTATCATAACAAAATTTCTCTCTTTTTGTTCATGTAATTTTAAAGAAAAAAAGGAAGCTTTCGCCTCCATTTTTTCATCTTTATTTCTTAAAACTTTCATATTTTACAGCTTCAAAAGCTTCCTCAATTTCATCATTACGATAATGGACATATGTAAAACGACCCAATTCTACTAATCTTGCTATTTCCTGTAACGCTTTATGCTGCTCATATGTTTCTTTCAGCTTAATATGTACATAAAACTTCATTAAAGGATGTTCATATAAAGGTTCTCCCACCTCTACATATACATCTTCAACCCCTTGTACAACTCTTACATAACTCGCAAATTGATAAAGTGCTTCTCTGTCTGAAACGATTTTTAATGTATACATATATTCTCCCCCTTTCCTTTACTATATCAAAAAGACGACCATACCATGTTATAGAACTATGAAATTTTTTCGACTTGTCATCTATATATTCAATAAAGAAGGCGTTTATCCATACATGACATCTTTTCCCCACATATATTATAGGAAGAACTTTTTTTCATTTGAGGTGTTCCTTATGGATCCATACGTCAATATATGTATTTGCATTACTCCCGGCGCCGATATTTCTGATGACCGTATCGCAAAAGACTTAGCTGTTGCAGAATCAATTTGGCACCCCATTACATTTCAAATTCAAGAAGTAATTGTATTAAATGAACTTTTCCGTTTTTTTGACCGTGAAATCAGTTATAAAAATTCCATTCAAAGTCAAGAAAAGTTGGCATCCTTTTTCCAAACATGTGTAAATGAAGCTCCTGAATGCGACCTTTATATTTGTTATATTGGCAGTGATTATTTCAAAGAAACAGCAGTAATTGCCTGCGCTTATTCTTTAGCAAAACAACAGCAACTTACTGGCTATATCGTTTTAACAAATTCGGCTGCCCCTATGAAAAATATATATACGCTCGCTCACGAAATCGGTCATATTTTATTTACAAGACGTATTCATGGAAAACTTACTCATGCAGATCCTCATTCTCCAACCGGCTCGGAGCACCACCCTTCTCCAACAAATCTTATGTATCCGATAGTCCCTCGTCCAGAAAACGTTCATATTCATTCCTTATTAACAACAGAACAAAAAGCGCTCTCTTTACAAAGCTCTTTACTACAAAGAAAAAAACAGTAACCCTCATGTTACTGTTTAAAACAACTTGTTCCAATCAACAAACCAAATCCCGGCTGCTAGAAATAAAAATAGACAACTAAATGTAATCCCTCTAAAAATCCCTATATAATATTTCTTTGGAAATAATTTTTTGCATATCCAGAGCAGCCGCTTTCCTATTAAACCGAAAAACAGAATATATCCTGATGTGTAATCTAATATATTAATAAAATAGTCAACATATATCCTTTTTATAAAAGAGTTATTGTTAGGTTAACCTTAGAAAACTACTACTCAATTTACCTATAAATAATACTGTCTCTCTTTTTATTCGTATACTTTCCTTTTTCTAATTTTATATGAATTTTCAAAAGCATATAAATAACAATGAAAAGAATTATTTGTTGTACATACATTCCAATAATACTTGATAAATCTATCATTACGAATACATATTCCAATGCAATTGGAACTAGTAAATACGCCAAAGTAAACCAACCACCAAATTTAATATTTACAATAGCTGCAAATAGAACTACTATTCCAACAAGAATGAAGCTTTCTGTCGCAGTAAATTTAATAAATGTTGTACCATAAAAATTATTTAATAATGCAATACTGAAAATTGATAAAAACCATATCGCACCTGTTATATACATAATTAAAAATTCAGTTCTTTTACGCTTAAATGAGGCTGTTCTCATGCCCCATATTAATACACTAATTCCTACAAAAATCATAATCGGATATCCGATTAATTCAATTAAAGAATAAGACAAACGATGGTCGGCTTCACTAAAAAATACACTCTTCATCATCGTGAATGCTAATAAATTTATAATAAAGTAAAGCAATAATTTATAATTCCCTTTTTTATCAACTTCCATCTCTTTGGCAAGTTGATTTGCATACTCTTTTGGAGCATGACCGAATATATCATTTACACTCTTTCCTCTCTTTTCTCCTTCTATTAAATGAACTTCCGCATCTTCTATAAAGGAAATAATATCAGCTTCTCTAATGCCCTTCGTTCGTAAATACCCTTGAGTATCATCTAAAAACTTTTGCCCTTCATTCGATAGCACTTTTATCACTCCCTTATTTAACCATTTCTCTTCTATTCGTCTTCATCATAATTTCAAGGAAATTTAAAATAAACAAACTTCCGTATAAACATATAATTTGAAATAACATTGGCATAAGATCTTCAGATGTAAATGTTTTAAACATTAACATAATAGAAAGCGGAATGATTAAATATAAGTTTTTAAACCACCCTTCAAAATATATATTTATAGCTACTGTGATGATAAAAATCCCACCAGCTAATATATAACTTTGGACTTCGGTGAATGTGAGCATTTTTGTAGGATATATCACATCTAATATCGTAACAGCTCCTAATAAAAACAATGGAGCAATCATAACTAAAGACCACATAGAAAACCATGTTTTTGTAAAGCTTGTGACGAAGGTCATTTTGCGAAGTAGAAAATTAGGACCCATAACAACTAAAATCAATGAAAAACTGTAACCGATACACTGAATAAGTGAAATCTGTAACATTCCATTACTCACTATTAAGATAGAAGCAATAATCCAAAAAGATACGATATTCATTACTGTAAAACCAATTTGCTTCCACGTTTCCTGTCTATCTCTTTCCATCACTTTTACAAGTTCATTTGCATATTCTTTCGGTGAGCTTCCGAAAATATCTTCCACACTCTTCCCCTCACTCTCACCTTCTATTAAATGAAGTTCTGCGTCTTCTAAAAAGTTTTCAATATCACTTTCTTTCACACTCTTTGCCGTCAAAAATAATCTCATATCTAACAAAAACTTTTGTGCTTCACTTGATAACATTATTTTCTCCTTCCCTTCCCTTCAAGTAAACGTTCTACACTACTTTGCATCGCTTCCCAGCGATCCATAAATTCATCAAGTGCTTCCTCGCCTTTTTCTGTTAATGTGTAATATTTTCTCTTTGGACCAGATGGAGATTCCTTCATTACGCTTGTTATTAATCCTTCTTTTTGCATTCGTATTAATAACGGATAAATACTTCCCTCACTCGCCATTGTAAAACCATACTTTGCTAGCTTCTCACTCATTTCATAACCGTATATTTCGCCTTCAGAAATAATAGCAAGTAAGCATCCTTCTAAGATCCCTTTCAGCATTTGACTTGTCGACATAATTCAAATCCTCCTACTATCTTGTTTTACAAGATAGATAAGCGTAAGTATCTTGCTTTACAAAATAGTATAGCAAAGACTATTTTGCAAAACAAGATAGCTAACGATATTTTTTCCAAATGTTTGCAGGAATTTCATTATAACCTCTCTAAATAGAGCACTATGAAAACTTTATTATGAAGGGATGTTTTTCATCATGGTTACAAATCGAGTTGTCTTTTTAACAGGTGCTGCGAGTGGTATTGGATATGAAGTGGGAAGTACTTTTGCAAAAGAAGGTGCAAAAGTTGTGATTACTGATCGTCTTGAAGAACGTGCGAAAGAAGCTGCTGAACAATTACAAAATGAAGGTTTTCAAGCTATCGGTTTAAAATGTGACGTTACATCTGAAGAGGAAATTACAGCAGCAATTTCTCAAACAGTTGATCATTTCGGTTCATTAGATATATTAATTAACAACGCAGGAATGCAACACGTTTCACCCATTGAAGACTTTCCAACTGAAAAGTTCGAGCTGCTAATTCAAATTATGCAAATTGCTCCGTTTATCGCAATTAAGCATGCCTTTCCGATTATGAAACAACAAAAATATGGTCGTATTATTAATGTCGCTTCTATTAACGGCCTGGTCGGGTTTGCTGGAAAAGCTGCCTATAATAGTGCAAAACATGGCGTAATTGGATTAACAAAAGTTGCCGCTTTAGAAGGTGCTACGCATGGTATTACTGTTAATGCCCTTTGCCCTGGTTATGTCGATACCCCTCTTGTACGTAATCAACTACAAGACTTAGCTACTACACGAAATGTACCACTTGAAAATGTTTTAGAAGATGTCATTTATCCACTTGTACCACAGAAGCGTTTGCTACAAGTACAAGAAATCGCTGATTATGCTATGTTTTTAGCGAGTGAAAAAGCGAAAGGTATAACTGGTCAAGCTGTCGTTATCGATGGTGGCTATACTGCTCAATAAAAAATAAAGTTTGCTCAAGAAGAGCAAACTTTATTTTTTATCGCGAGGATCTTCGTACTTTAGTAATTGCCGCGGGAGCTTCTCAATTGCAACAATTACCCCCTCTAATTTACTTTCAATACGGTGGAGTAAATATAATGTTACAACAATTGGAAACCCTACATTACCTATCATCTTGATCCACTCTTCCATCCTCTTCCCCTCCTTTCATTATATAAGTAAGAGAAAACAATGCATTTAGGCATAAAAAAACAAGCTATTATGTATTAGCCTGTTTTTCAAATAATGATGCAATTTCTCGTTTATAATCCCCGCTTATAATACCTTTCTCAGTAATAATTCCTGTAATTAATTCGTTCGGTGTTACGTCAAATGCAGGGTTATAAACATTCGTTCCGATTGGTGCTACTTGTTTTCCAAAGATTTTCGTAACTTCTGTTTCATCTCTTTCTTCAATAATTATTTCGGTGCCAGTTTCTTTCGTAACATCAAATGTTGACAGTGGCGCAGCAACATAAAATGGGATATCAAAGTACTTTGCTAAAATAGCTAAATTCATTGTCCCTATTTTATTTGCCGTATCTCCATTTGCGACAATTCGATCCGCCCCTACAATAATTGCATCTATTTCTTTCGTTTGAATAGCATGAGCTGCAGTATTATCTGTAATAAGGGTCACATTAATATTTGCTTGCTTCAATTCCCACGTCGTTAAGCGACCACCTTGTAAAACTGGTCTCGTTTCACACGCATATGCATGTAAACGCACACCTTTCTCTTTTCCAATATAAAAGGGAGCTAATGCAGTTCCATATCTGGCAGTTGCGATACTTCCAGCGTTACAGATTGTTAAAATATTATCGCCATCTTTAAAACATGTTAACGCATATTCCCCAATATTTCGGCACACCTCTTCATCTTCCTGCTGAATGCGAAGCGCTTCTTCTTCTAATGTTTTTTGTGCTCCTTTTATTGTAGTAATCCCTCGAATAGATTCTCTCATACGATCAATTGCCCAAAATAAATTGACCGCTGTCGGGCGTGACGTCCCCAAATAATTACAATCTCTATTAAACTTCTTTTGAAATTCTTCAATATGTACAGTGTTATATTTTTTTGATGCAAGCGCCAAGCCAAATGCAGCTACAATTCCAATTGCAGGCGCTCCTCGTACTTCTAACATTACGATGCTTTTCCAAACCTCTTCAATAGTCGTCAATGTTTTATATTCTGTGCTATGCGGCAATTTCGTTTGATTTAATACCGCAATTGCATCACCTTTCCAACTTACAGATCTCGGAACAGTAACAATTGTACTCACGCTTTTACGCCCCCTGAAACTGTCTGTTGAAATAATGTTCGAAACAGTTGAATATCCGCACTTTTAGATTCATATTTTATTAGTTCTTTACCTAAGGATAGCGCTTGTTTCTTAGCTTGAATTCTTGTTTCTTTATTTTCTATTTCATCTAAATCTGCTACATGAGCTAAACCAATTGTTCTACGAACCAGTTCACATCCTGCAAATCCAACAGCATCAGTAAAGATATTTTGCAAAATAATTGGTAACCATTGTTTTTCTTTCGTATATGCTTCTACACCTTCTCCAATCCATAACTTTGTAAAAGTCTCTACAAAATAACTCCACGTCTTTTCTATATGGAAAAATAGTACACTTCTTTTTTCTTCTTCTCTAAATAAAGCATTTAATACTAGATTTGCAATAAATTGACCTATGTCAAATCCAAATGGGCCATAGGTCGCAAATTCTGGATCAATCACTTTCGTTTCAGAAGGTGACGAAAAAATACTACCAGTATGTAAATCACCATGAATAAGAGTTTCTTTTCTTGTTAAGAACTTATATTTATATTGTGCTACTTTTAGTTTTAAAGTTTTATCACTCCAAAGTTCATCAACCACGAGCTGTAAATCTGGCTCATAATCATTTGTATCATAATGTCCAAACGGATCTGTAAACACTAAATCCTCTGTAATTTTACAAAGATCCGGATTTACAAAGGTACCTTCTAGTACCCTCTTCTCTTCTGATTGTAAACCAAAATCTGAAGTGTAAAATAAAACATGTGCTAGAAAACGGCCGATATGCTGGGATAAAAGCGGATATTCTTCTCCGCCTATTAATCCTTTTCTTGTAATTGTTAGTCTTGATAAGTCTTCTATTACCGTTATCGCTAACTCTTCATCATGACTGTACACTGCTGGAACATAATCCGGTACATACTGCGCAAAAATTTGTAAGGCCTTACTTTCAATCGTTGCTCTTTTTATAGACAATGGCCAGCTTTCACCAACTACTTTCGCATAGGGCAGTGCTTGTTTTATTATAATTGATTTCTCTCCATCATCTAATTTGAACACGTAATTTAAGTTTCCGTCTCCAATTTCATGACAAACGACATTTGCCTTCGCTTCAAAATAGCCATGATCTTTCGCATATTGTACAGCTGTTATTTCTGTTAATGAATAATATCCCATCGTCTTCTCCCCCTTTTTAAATTCAGAGGTTTTTCTAACATAGAAAAACCTCTTTCCACTAAGAAAGAGGTTTGAAGTTTATCTTCTCCCCTCTTATCTGCCAGAAAGTTTTACTTTCTGCTGGAATTAGCACCGTGCCTTTGGGCGTAATAAACGCCCCATTTCACAATGGTATTACGGTCGGTTGCTGGGCTTCATCGGGCCAAATCCCTCCACCTGCTCTTGATAAGAGTTGTATAATTTTTTGAATTTTTAACTTTATGTTGAAGACTATACCAAGAATAAAAATCACTTGTCAACATTTTATTTGTATAATTCTGGACGACGATCCGCAAAAACTGGAATTCCTTTACGTACTTCTTTAATTTTCTCGAATACAAGCTCTCCAAATAAAATTGATTCTTCTTCATTTGCTTCTACAACAACCTCGCCCCAAGGATCGACAATTAAAGAATGACCGGCAAACTCATTATTCGGATCCTTTCCTGCCCTATTACAGGCAACAACATAACATTGATTTTCAACTGCTCTTGCTTGCAATAGCAAACGCCAATGTGCTAAACGAACTAATGGCCATTCTGCTACAACAAATAAAACTTTTGAACCTTTTGCAGTATGAACGCGCATCCACTCTGGAAAACGAATGTCATAACAAATTGTGCCGGCGCACTCTACATCATCTAACTTAAATTCACCTGTACTATTTCCAGCGATTAAATATTTATGTTCATCCATAAGCTGAAATAAATGCACTTTACTATATTCATTGACTAGTTCTCCTTCCTTGTTTACCACATACATTGTATTTGTAACACCTTGCTCTGTTTGCTTCGCTATGGAACCACCAACAATATGTACACCATATTGTTTCGACCATTCTTTCAACTTTTCTTTCGTTTCCAATCCATCCCTATCTGCAATTTCAGAAAGTCTTGCTAAATCATATCCTGTTGTCCATAATTCTGGTAAGACAATAACATCCGGTCTCTCCTTCATCGCTTCGCTTATTTTATTTTTAGCATTCTCAATATTTTTTTCTACATCTCCAAAAACAATATCCATTTGAATACATGCGACTTTCATTTTTTCAGCCCCATTCTTATTTTTCTCTTTACAAAATACTGGAAAGATTATATCATTTGTCACTAGAATTGTAACAACTTTCAAAAGAGGTGGAAAGTATGAAATTATTTCAACCTTCTGAGATAGTAACATCATTGCCAACACAATTTTTCGCTTCACTTGTTGCAAAAGTTAACAAATTCGTTGCAGCTGGTCACGATGTTATTAATCTAGGTCAAGGTAATCCAGATCAACCAACACCGCAGCATATCGTAAAAGCTTTACAAGATGCTGCAGAAAAGACCATTCATCATAAATATCCGCCATTTCGCGGACATGAAAGTTTAAAAGAAGCCGTGGCAACATTCTATCAACGTGAATATGATGTAGTAGTAAATCCGAAAACTGAAGTTGCTATATTGTTTGGTGGAAAGGCTGGATTAGTAGAATTACCAGTTTGTTTTACAAACCCTGGTGATTCGATTCTCGTTCCAGATCCAGGCTATCCAGATTATTTATCAGGAGTTGCTTTAGCAAAAGCACAATTTGAAACAATGCCGCTTATTGCAGAAAATAACTTTTTACCAGATTACACAAAAATTAATAACTCTATTGCCGAGCGTGCAAAATTAATGTTTTTAAACTATCCAAATAATCCTACAGGTGCTACTGCATCAAAAGATTTTTTTGATGCAACTATTCATTTTGCTAATAAACATAATATATTAGTGGTTCATGATTTTGCTTACGGTGCGATTGGATTCGATGGTCAAAAACCTGTTAGTTTCTTGCAAGCAGACGGTGCTAAAAATACAGGTATTGAAATTTACACTCTATCGAAAACTTTCAATATGGCTGGATGGCGTATTGCTTTTGCAGTAGGGAATGAAAGTGTCATTGAAACCATTAACTTATTACAAGATCATATGTATGTTAGTATTTTTGGTGCAGTTCAAGATGCTGCCCGCGAAGCACTATTAAGTTCACAGTCTTGCGTAATAGACCTTGTAAATAGTTACGAATCTCGACGAAACGCTCTTATTTCGGCTTGTCAATCAATTGGTTGGAATGTAGACATTCCAACAGGGTCATTCTTTGCATGGCTTCCTGTTCCAAAAGGATATACCTCTGAGCAATTTGCTGATATTTTACTAGAAAAAGCACATGTTGCAGTTGCTCCTGGTGTTGGATTTGGTGAACATGGCGAAGGGTATATCCGTGTTGGTCTCTTGCATACAGAAGATAGATTACGGGAAGCCATTAATCGAATTGATAAATTAAATTTTTTCAAAAAGTAATTGACAACATGAAAAATATCTGACAAAATTCAGTTATCTTAAAAATTTAAACATTTCTAAATACTTCTTATCAAGAGCAGGTGGAGGGACGAGCCCGACGAAACCCGGCAACCGATCTACAATTGTAGACACGGTGCTAATTCTCGCAGCATTACGCTGACAGATAAGGAGCTGGTTGTAAAAAAACCTCTCCTTAGCTGAGAGGTTTTTTTATTTAACTAGGAGGTTATAACAATGAGCGGAATTATAGCGACGTATTTAATCCATGATGATTCACATAACTTAGAAAAAAAGGCTGAGCAAATTGCACTTGGTTTAACAATTGGCTCTTGGACTCATTTGCCACAATTATTGCAAGAACAATTAAAGCAACATAAAGGCAACGTCATTCATATTGTGGAATTAGCTGAACATGAACATACAAATTCGTATTTACGTAAAAAAGTAAAACGCGGAATTATTAAAATCGAATATCCGTTATTAAACTTCAGTCCAGATTTACCAGCAATTTTAACGACTACATTTGGAAAGCTATCCCTTGATGGCGAAGTAAAATTAATTGACTTAACTTTTTCAGACGAGTTAAAAAAACATTTTCCTGGGCCAAAATTCGGGATAGATGGTATTCGAAATCTTTTACAAGTGCATGATCGTCCCCTTTTAATGAGTATTTTTAAAGGAATGATTGGACGAAATATTGGGTATTTAAAAACGCAATTACGCGATCAAGCAATTGGTGGTGTAGATATAGTAAAAGATGATGAAATATTATTTGAAAATGCATTAACACCACTTACGAAACGCATTGTATCTGGAAAAGAAGTTTTACAATCCGTATATGAAACATACGGACATAAAACGTTATATGCCGTAAATTTAACAGGACGAACTTTTGATTTAAAAGAAAATGCGAAACGTGCAGTGCAAGCTGGAGCTGATATTCTATTATTTAACGTATTTGCTTACGGACTAGATGTACTACAATCACTTGCAGAAGATGATGAAATCCCAGTTCCTATTATGGCACACCCTGCTGTAAGTGGTGCTTATTCAGCATCTAAGTTATATGGAATTTCATCTCCATTATTACTCGGAAAGCTACTACGCTATGCTGGGGCTGACTTTTCATTATTCCCATCTCCATACGGAAGTGTTGCGCTAGAAAAAGAGGAAGCTCTTGCTATCTCAAAATATTTAACTGAAGACGATGCATTTTTCAAGAAGAGCTTTTCTGTTCCATCTGCTGGTATTCACCCTGGTTTCGTTCCCTTTATTGTACGAGATTTCGGTAAAGATGTTGTTATTAATGCTGGCGGCGGGATACATGGACATCCAAATGGAGCGCAAGGCGGTGGTAAAGCATTCCGTACTGCAATTGAGGCTACTTTGCAAAATAAACCACTCCATGAAGTAGATGACATAAATTTGCATAGTGCACTACAAATATGGGGAAATCCCTCTCATGAGGTGAAATTATGAGTATTCAAGTATTTTGTGATTTCGATGGCACGATTACAAATAATGATAACATTATGTCCATTATGGAAAAATTCGCACCACCAGAAGCTGAAGAAGTAAAGAATAGAATTTTATCACAAGAGCTATCTATTCAAGAAGGTGTTTCTCAATTATTTCGATTAATACCTACTCATCTGCACGATGAAATTATTCAATTTTTAATAGAAACTGCTGAACTTCGTAATGGTTTTCATGAATTTATACAATTTGTAAATGAAAATAACATTTCTTTTTACGTTATATCAGGTGGAATGGATTTCTTCGTCTATCCACTCTTACAAGGACTCATTCCAAAAGAGCAAATTTACTGTAATGAAACAGATTTTTCAAATGAATACATTACGGTGAATTGGCCTCATCCTTGTGATCATCATTGTCAAAATCATTGCGGATTATGTAAATCATCTCTCATCCGTAAATTGAGTGATACGAATGACTTCCATATTGTGATTGGAGATTCAATTACTGATTTACAAGCTGCGAAACAAGCAGATAAAGTATTTGCTCGTGACTTCCTTATTACAAAGTGTGCAGAGAATTATATTGCTTATACACCGTTTGAAACATTCCATGATATTCAAAATGAATTAAAACATTTGTTGGAGGTGAAATCATGAAACAACTTTTTCGTCAATGGTATGACTTAAGCGAGATAAAAAAAGAATTAACAACTCGAAATTGGTTCCCAGCAACAAGTGGTAATATTTCTATAAAAGTTAGTCATGAGCCACTTACTTTTCTCATTACAGCAAGCGGTAAAGATAAAACAAAAACCACTCCAGATGATTTTCTATTAGTAGATCATGTAGGAGTTCCTGTTTTAGAGACTGAATTACGCCCTTCAGCAGAAACAATATTGCATACACATATTTATAACAATACGAATGCCGGGTGCGTACTTCATGTTCATACAACTGATAATAATGTCATCACAAATTTATATAGTGATGCAGTTACCCTTCAAAATCAAGAAATTATTAAAGCTCTCGATATTTGGGAAGAAGGTGCAACAATTCACATTCCTATTATCGAAAACCATGCCCATATCCCAACGCTTGGAGAAAACTTCCGAAAGCATATAAAAGGTGATTCAGGAGCAGTATTAATCCGTAACCACGGTATTACCGTATGGGGCCGAGATAGCTTTGATGCAAAGAAAAGATTAGAAGCTTATGAGTTTTTATTCCAATTTCATATAAAACTATTATCAATTCAAGGAGGCGTTTCTAATGGCGCAAATTCGTATTCATGAAGTAAATACTCGCATTGAAAATGAAGTGGAAGTATCTAAATTTCTACAAGAGGAAGGCGTTTTATATGAGAAATGGAACATTTCTAAACTTCCTACTCATTTAAATGAAAATTATTCGTTAACAGATGAAAACAAAGCTGAAATATTAGCTGTTTTTTCAAAAGAAATCGCTGATGTTTCAGCAAGTCGAGGTTATAAAGCACATGATGTAATTTCACTTTCAAATAGCACACCTAACCTTGACGAATTATTAATTAATTTCCAAAAAGAACATCATCATACAGATGACGAAGTTCGCTTTATCGTCAGTGGTCATGGCATTTTCGCTATTGAAGGCAAAGATGGGAAATTCTTTGATGTTGAACTTGAGCCAGGCGATCTCATATCTGTTCCTGAAAATGCAAGACATTATTTTACCTTGCAAGATGATCGTCAAGTTGTAGCTATTCGTATTTTTGTGACAACTGAAGGCTGGGTTCCAATCTATTAAGGTAGTTAGTTGAATAAAAGGACTTGGACCCCCTTTTCCAAACTTTTATTCACTCTACATATATACATCCTCCTATGGAACAGGCTTATTTCATTTTTGAAATAAGCCTGATTTTTTATTTACTCAAAAGTACCACTTCATCACAAATTTAACACCTTGATTTTTCAAGTATATTTTTTGAACATTTTTTGAATATTTATTGAATTTTTTCTGAAAATTCTGTTTTGTATATGATATACTACAATTAATTAAGAAGGAAAATAATATCGCAAACAGAGGGGGATAATCATGAGCTTACTTATCGCACTTATACTTGGGGTTACATGTGGAGCATTTCCAGTTATTTTAGGAGCTATTATGGAAGAGTTAGAAATTGGTGTTTTAGGATTTGTCGCATCTTGTGTAAGCGCTTTATTGTTTGGTTTATTCGGCGCTATTCCTGTTTCAATTCTGTGTGCTTTTTATATAATACGCCATGCTCGTACAAAACAATTGGGTCCTAATCACATCGCACAAATTATCCCATTCCCGGTTGAACGATGCCGCCGCGCTTCTAACTTATAATTATAAAAATTAAAGATGACTAAATAAATAAAAGTCCTCAAATGAGGACTTTTATTTATTTTCTTCTAGAAATTGAAACAATTCTTGTAGATGTAGGGCATCTTCACCATAGCTAACAGATACATGAAATATACCGTCAATCTCAGCTTGCATATAAAGATCCACTCCATCACGATCATATTTCAATGCCAAATAAAACTCCATTTCTTCTAACATCTTTTTAGAGGTTCGAATTACATAATGCCCCTTCTCATCTCTTCCATATTCAAAGTCTGGTTCAAAATCATATTTTTGTTTAAAAGCTTCTTTTTGTTTTTCATTAATTTGCATACAAGTAGCTCGCTGTACAGTATCAATCATCTCATCAAACTTTTGAAGGTCCACCTCGTTTACCCCCTTATATATTTTTTATATAATACTTGTGTTCCACTATTTTCTTCGCCATCCTTAATTAACTCTTCATACAATTCTTTCGCCAAACTTAAGCCTGGGACTGGTAATTGTAATTTTTCTGCTTCCTCTAAAGCAATCTTCATATCTTTCATAAAATGCTTTACATAAAATCCTGGCTCAAAGTCTCCTTTTAACATTCGAGGAGCTAAATTACTTAATGACCAACTACCTGCTGCCCCTGTTGAAATACTCTCTAACACTTTATCTGGATTCAATCCAGCCTTCTTCGCGTAAGCAACAGCCTCACATACTCCAATCATATTGGAAGCAATCGCAATTTGATTGCACATTTTTGTATGTTGTCCACTCCCAGCTGGTCCTTGTAATTGAATGTTTGTTCCTAACTTTTCAAGTAAAGGTAAGCATCTATCATATATTTCTTTCTCTCCACCTACCATAATTGCGAGTTTTGCTTCTTTCGCACCAACATCTCCTCCTGAGACAGGTGCATCTAACGTATATATATTTTTGCTTTTTGCAACTTCATTAATACGTTTTGCTAAAGTAGGTGTAGATGTCGTAAAGTCAATTGCTATCGTACCTTCTTTTGCATGTTCTATAATTCCTTCTATACCAAAATACACTTCTTCTACATCATGTGGATATCCAACCATTGTCATTACAATATCAACTTGCTTCACTAACTCTTTTGGCGTATCACACCATTGTGCACCATCTTGCACTAAAGAATCTGTTTTTGCTTTCGTTCTATTATATACATATACTTTATGACCATCTTGCATTAAGTGATAAACCATACTTTTTCCCATTACGCCAATACCAATGAAACCTATTGATAAAGTTTTATGTTCCATTTTCTCATCCCCTTTGTTCTAATAAATCATTTACCATCTTTCGGAACTCTTTATTAAAGTCATCATCCATACTATTTTTTACATTTGAAAATAACATAACAAAAATTCCTTTTTCTTTATTAAAATTATTGAAAGTGTTCCAACCAGATAATACACCATGATTATGAAAATAATCTGCATATATATAAAAACTAAATGCATATTTCCGTTCTGCTGAAGGTGAAAACATTGCTTGTATACTTTGTTCAGAAAGAAGTTTTCCATTTATAATTGCTTCGTCTAACTTCTTCATATCTCCAACTGTCGTATACATCTCACCACAACCATATAGCCAATCCATGCCTAACTTCTGCGCTGGTACAAGCTCTTGATTTTTTTTCACATAACCCTTTGTAAAATTTTTATCGCCAGGTACCATATTTCCCATACCGGATTCATGCATATCTGCTTTTACAAATATGTTTTCTTTTATGTAATCTCCTAAAGGTTTTTTCGAGATATGTTCTATTATATAAGCAAGAACCATATAATTATAATCTGTATATCTCCAACCTGTTCCTGCAGGAAATTCTAAATTTTGACGTCCGATCCAATTAATTAACTGTAAACGGGAAGCAGCATTAACATTGCCTTTTGCGTGTTCAGGTAAACCAGAGGTATGGGTTAACAAATGATATAGTGTAATATTTTTATTCTCCGGAAATGAAGGAATATATTTATTTACATTATCTTGAATATTCAATTTACCTTGTTCTTGCAACTGTAAAATAGATGTGGCAACAACTGTTTTCGTAATAGAACCGATACGATATTTTGTTTGAGGCGTATTTTCTATTTTATTTTGAACATCAGCATACCCATATCCTTTATTCAATATAACATGCTCTTTATCTGTTACCAAAACTGTTCCATTAAATTGCTTTCCGACTAAATATTGATCTAATTTTTGAGATATGCTAGCATAATCAATTTGTTGCTCTTCTTTTCCTTCTATATTCCCTTGCACTTCTGGTTCAATAGTAGGATTCACCTTAGTTGTTAATACTGTGTTTTCCTTTATATTGGGGCTAACAAGAAAATAGTATACTCCGCCGCCAACTATAGCAGACAGTGAAGCCATTATCATTACTTTTTTTATCATGTCGATCCTCCATAATTCCTTCGCTAAAAATTGTCCCCCTATTCTATTATCAAACAATAAAAAAAAATCGCAACAATTTGTTGCGAAAAATTACATTTTTTCTTTTCTGTACACACATACTTGATTCTTTCCATTTTTTTTCGCTTCATATAAAGCAATGTCCGCTCGTTGCATTAATTCTTCTCTTGTAGTTCCTTGTTCATATAACGCAACTCCAAAGCTAGCTGTTAGCTTCGAAATTCCAGTGAATTGCTTTGTTTCAATGAAGAATCGTAATGACTCCGCAACTTGAAATGCTTCCTTTTCTACTGTATTTGTCACTAATATAATGAATTCTTCTCCTCCCCATCTTGCAAATACGTGTTGCTGCTCCACTTTAGATTTCATAAGCTCTGCAAGTTGTATTAATGCCAAATCACCAAAATCATGACCATATGTGTCATTAACTGTTTTAAAATTATCTATATCAAATAAAATGATTGCTATTTTCTCATCACTACGTATTACCTTTTCCCACTCTACCTCTAGTATTTGTTGAAACTTTAAACGATTATAAATCTCTGTCAATGAATCTACCATAGCAAGTCTTTCTTGTTCTTGATAGATTTCATCTAATTCTGTAATTTCCGTACATTTTACAATAAATCTTGATAAATCTTCTGGCAATGGTGTCGCACGTAATAGAAAAGTAGATAATTCCCCTTCATAATTTGACATCTTAATTCTTCTACCACTTGATAAAGTATCGTCTAGCCATGTTATATCATGCGTCGTCGAGTAGTATCCATTTTCTCTAATAAAATGTTCAGCAAATACTAAATGTTGCTCACGATAGGCAAACAAATTTTCATATCCGAAAAAAGTTAAAAAATTTGTATTACAATCAACAATTTCATCATCTTCTACTATAAATAATAAATCATTTTGAAAATCAAACATCGTTTGAAGCAGTTCCTGTTGCAAACTAACTTGCCTTACTAAAGAAAGTTGATACAAACTCTTATTCACTTCTTCTAATACTGCTTGTGGAGTTACAGGGGCTATTACAATATTACGTATTCCTAATGCAAGTACATCTGTAAATTCTTTTGTTATTTGTTGATCCCAAATGACAATGAATGTACTTTGCGGGGTATACATATTCTTTATATATTTGATTTGAGAATAATCTGTTACATACATAATAATAATGTGCGGTTTCGTTCTTTGAAATAATAGTTCGCCCTCTTCAAAATTATTTGCTATAAACATACATTTTGGATGGATATTTTCTATCGTTTGTTGATGCTTACATCCATTTTCTATATAAAGGACATTTAACTGCAAATCTTGTAACACATTTTGGAAAACCGTATTCTCTAATAAAAAATGTAGTATGTTCATCACTAGTCTTCACTCACTTCATATATCTTGTTCTACTGAATTCCTCACAAACATTTTTAAAAGACTGTTCTCTAATAAACTTTAATTTGCGAGAGATACATATTAACAAGCTAATTGAGAATGTTATCTTCCCTTTTCACTCTATAAATTCCTTTTTTAGTGTATGATTATAGGAATTATATCGTTTGTATGAATGCCCTAGCTTATTTCTTAAAACTTGACAATTAAAATAAAGATATTATATTCTTAAATTCGACAACTTACAAAATGTAAGTAATATACATTGCGTTTTCTTGATAATTTTACATACAATTTGGAGGATATATAATGACAAACGACAACTTTTTTAACGTTTTATATGAACGCACATCTACACGTGCATTCAACCCAAATAAAGAAATCTCATCTACAGAATTGCATGAGATTTTAAAAGCCGCAGCACAAGCACCTTCCGCTTGGAACTTACAACACTGGAAATTCCTTGTTTTTCAAGGTGAAGATGTACAAAAACGATTACACCCAATAGCTTATAACCAACAACAAATTCTTGATGCTTCTGCAGTAGTCGCTATTTTAGGTGATTTAGAAGCTTATAAAAATGTTGAGCCAGTATATGGTCCAATTGTAGAACAAGGATTTATGAAAGAAGAAGCAAAAGAACGCTTAGCTAAAAATATTGAATCTGCATATGCTCGTGAACAATTCCCGAGAGATGCTGCCTTTTCAAATGCATCTTTAGCAGCAATGCAACTTATGCTTGCAGCTAAAGCAACTGGTTGGGATACTTGTGCTATTGGTGGCTTCAATCCACAAGCACTGACAGACGAATTTAACGTTTCATCTCGTTACGTTCCAATTATGCTTATTACAATTGGTGAATCAACTTTAAAAGGTCACCCTGCACCACGTATGAGCGTAGAGCAAGTGAGTGAGTGGGCAAAATAATAAAAAACGAAGGTAACTACATTACCTTCGTTTTTTATTTCCTGTCATACTTTTGTAATATTACTACAAATCATTCGACATTTATACTTATAGAAAAGTATATTCTATTCCTTTATCATAAATAAACGTGACGTTTTGTGTCGAATTTTGTTAAGGTATTGAAATATACCCGTGTGTTTTTATTACAATTGTGATACAATGATAACAAATAGATAACAAGAGAGGGATTTTCATTGAGTTCATACGGAAGCTTGATCGCAATTTTATGTTACATAGTAACTGTACTGCTTCTATATTTTATTGGTGATGCCGCAAACATCTCCATTTTACAATTCCCAAAAGAAGAAGCATTTCAATTAGAATCAGAAAAACATACTGCACGATCCATCGTACCACTACTCCTAGCTCTTCCTGTATATATCGTCGTTTTATATAAAAGTAAAAAAGTGTAAAGGCTACCCATTTCGTTTATTTTGGTGGTTTTTACATTTTTTTGTTATATTACCCCTATTTTAAACATCATTCCATACTAAACACCCAGCTAGTCATTTAAAATGAGAAAATCCCCTAGAAAAAATTCCACTCTCTGTCCAGTCACTAACTACCGAACTTACATAGATTATAAGTGTGAAGGGGGTGATGAGGATTATGTTTGGATCATTTGGATGCTGTGATAACTTTAGAGACTGTCATCATCGTGAAAGAGAGTGCGACCATCGTGACCATCGCGAGAAAGAGAGAGAGGTAAAACCACAACAACCAGCTGTATGTAACGTACTTGCTAGCATTTCAGTTGGAACAGAGCTTTCTCTTTTAAGCATTAAAGGTATCGGATCTTTCAACGATGTAATTTTTGAAGGTTTCGCTAACGGTGTTGCTCTTTTCTCCGCTTTAGCTCGTAACAATAATGATAAAGATAATAAAGACGACAACAAAGATGATAAGAACCGTCAACGTAATACTTTTAATGGTATTTTACGTGTATGCCCAACTGATATCGTTGCTATCGCTATCTAGTTCTGTGTCTTATCCTCTATAGTAAGAAAACAAGATTTACTTTTCTCATAGAAAAAACCTGAGACCGATTTCAAATCGACTCAGGTTTTTTTATTAATTATATGCTTTTAACTAGTTCAACAACTTCTTCAGCAGTTGACATCAATAATGCTTTTTCTGCTAATGTTTCCATTTCTGCTTTTGACAACTTGCTTAGTTGTGTTCTTGCAGGAAGAATAGATGTTGCACTCATACTGAACTCATCTAAACCTAATCCTAATAATAATGGGATAGCAAGTGAATCTCCCGCCATCTCACCACACATGCCAGCCCATTTGCCTTCTTTATGAGCAGCATCGATAACCATTTTTACAAGACGTAAAATAGATGGGTTATATGGTTGGTATAAGTATGATACTTGTTCGTTCATACGGTCTGCAGCCATTGTGTATTGGATTAAATCATTCGTTCCGATAGAGAAGAAATCAACTTCTTTCGCGAATTGATCTGCTAATACTGCTGAAGCTGGGATTTCAACCATCATACCAACTTCAATAGAATCAGAAACAGTTGTACCCGCTTCTACAAGTTTCGCTTTCTCTTCTAATAAAATCGCTTTCGCTTGACGGAACTCATCAAGAGTTGCAATCATTGGGAACATAATTTTTAAGTTGCCGTATACGCTAGCACGAAGTAATGCACGAAGTTGTGTACGGAACACATCTTGCTCATCAAGACATAAGCGAATTGCACGGTATCCTAAGAATGGGTTCATTTCTTTTGGTAAATGTAAGTATGGAAGCTCTTTATCTCCACCGATGTCAAGTGTACGAACAACGACTGGTTGACCTTCTTTTACACCTTCAAGAACTGCTTTATACGCTTCGAACTGCTCTTCTTCTGTTGGAAGATTGTCACGGCCCATGTATAAGAATTCTGTACGGTATAAACCAACGCCTTCTCCACCATTATCGATAATACCTTGTACATCATTTGGTGTTCCGATATTTGCAACAAGCTCAACGTGATGTCCATCACTTGTTACAGTAGCTTGGTCTTTTAATTTTGCCCATTCAGTTTTTTGCTCTTCAAATTTCGCTTTCTTTTCTTCAAACGAACGAAGAGTTTCTTCTGATGGGTTTACAATTACTTCTCCATCTAAACCGTCAATGATAACGATATCGCCGTTTTGGATTTTCTCCATAACAACTTTTGTACCAACAACAGCTGGAATTTCCATAGAACGAGCCATAATTGCAGAGTGAGATGTACGTCCACCGATATCAGTAGTGAAACCTTTTGCATACTTACGGTTTAACTGAGCTGTATCAGATGGTGTTAAATCTTCAGCAATGATGATTACCTCTTCAGAAATTGTACCAGGATTTGAGAAGTTAATTCCTAGTAAATGTGCAAGAACGCGTTTTGTTACGTCACGAATGTCTGCAGCACGTTCTTTCATATATTCGTTATCCATGTTTTCAAACATAGAAATAAACATTGATGCAACTTCATCCATTGCAAATTCAGCATTTACTTTTTCGCTATTCACTTTATCTTTTACTGGGTTTACTAGTTCTGGATCATTTAACACTAATAAATGTGCTTCAAAGATCGCAGCTTTGTCAGCACCTAGCTCAGCAAATGCGTGGTCTTTAATAGCTTCTAATTCAGTTTTTGCTTTCTCAAGCGCAGCGTCTAAGCGTGCAATTTCTGCAGCTTCGTTTGTAATTGATTTCTTTTCGATGTTAAATTCAGGATTTTCAAGTCTGAAAGCCTTTGCAATAGCAATCCCACTTGATGCAGCGATCCCTTGAATGTTAAGAGTCATTATTCTCCTAATCCTTCGTTTTTCATAGTTTCTTCGATAGCTGCTAGTGCTTGAGCTGCATCATCACCATTTGCAGTGATTTTAATTTCTGCGTTTTGTTGAATACCTAAAGACATTACGCCCATGATTGATTTTAAGTTAACGTTCTTTCCGTTATACTCTAAGTTAATGTCAGAACCGAATTTGCTTGCAGTGTTTACAAGTAGAGTTGCTGGACGAGCATGAATTCCTGAGTCGCTAGTTACTTTAAAGATTTTTTCCATGATAATTTATCTCCTTTAAATTACAGTATTTTTTTAGTTGTATAGACGTGAGTACTACATCATCTATTGTATATAATAGGCGATGTTCGGTCAACCACATCGCCTATTATAATTATAAACATTTTGCGTCAAATTCCTACTGAATGTCAATAATAGCGGTTTCGCCCTTCTTAACATTTCCATCTTTTTTCAATTCGACTTGTTGCCCTTGTTGTAAGTTTGTAAAGACAATTGGTGTAATGATAGATGGTGCATTTTCTTTTACAAATGCAAGATCTACTTTTAATAATGGTTGGCCTTGTTTCACCTTGTCGCCTTGTGCTACAAGCGCTTCAAAACCTTCACCATTTAATTTTACAGTATCAATACCGAAGTGGATCAAAATTTCTTTTCCGCCTTCAGATTGAATACCAATCGCATGTTTTGTAGGGAATACATTAACGATCTCACCGTTAACTGGAGAAACTACTGTTCCTTCAGTTGGCTCAATTGCAAATCCATCTCCCATCATTTTTCCTGAGAATACTTGGTCAGGTACTTCTGTAATTGGTAATATTTTCCCTTCAATTGGTGATACAATTGTTTCATTTTCATCAACTTTTTGAGGAGTTTCTTCCACTTTTACAGGTTCTTCTTTTTCAACATGAGGTGTACGACCTGACATAATATCATGAATTTGTGATTTTAACGTGTCAGATTTCGGTCCGAAAATAGCTTGAATGTTATTTCCAACTTCAAGTACACCAGCTGCTCCAAGTTCTTTTAAGCGGTCTTTGTTTACATTCTTTTGTTCGTTAACTTGAACACGTAAACGAGTAATACAAGCATCTAAAGAAGCAATGTTTTCTTTACCACCAAGTGCTACTAATACTTCACGAGGAAGTTCGCCTGCTTCTGCTTTTCCTGCACCGTCATTCGCATTTGCCTCTTCACGACCAGGTGTTTTTAGATTCCATTTACGGATTGCAAAGCGGAATCCGAAGTAGTAAATAACTGCTAGTACAAGACCAACAATAATTACCCACCACCATGCTGTACGGCCTGGTAATACACCGAATAATAGGAAGTCAATTAAACCACCAGAGAATGTCATACCAATTTTAACACCTAAAATTTGCATTGTCATAAATGATAGACCAGCAAATACAGCATGAATTCCGAATAATACTGGCGCTACGAATAAGAATGAAAATTCAAGTGGCTCTGTAATACCTGTTAAGAAAGATGTTAATGCTGCAGAACCTAAAATACCTGCTGCTAATTTTTTATTTTCTGGACGTGCTTCATGATACATTGCTAAAGCTGCTGCTGGAAGACCGAACATCATGAACGGATACTTACCAGTTGTAAATGTACCTGCCGTTAATTCTACACCGTCTTTTAACTGTGCCATAAAGATTTTTTGGTCACCACGGATTAATTCGCCAGCTGCATTTGTATACTGACCGAATTCGAACCAGAACGGTGAATAAAAAATGTGGTGTAGTCCAAATGGAATTAATGAACGTTCAATTAAACCGAATATAAATGCTGCGATTGTTCTATTCGCATCAATCATTTGATGTGAGAACGTGTTTAAGCCACCTTGAATGTATGGCCAAACGAAGCACATGATAATACCTACTATTAAAGAGAATGTTGCAGTTGCGATCGGTACGAAACGCTTACCTGCAAAGAAACCTAAGTATGATGGTAATTCAATGTTGAAGTATTTATTATAGCAATATGCCGCTACTATACCGACGATAATACCACCAAATACCCCTGTTTGTAGCGTCGGAATACCTAATACGTTTGCATACGCTGGATCTGCAAATCCAATTTTTACTGGGTCTGCTCCAGAACTTGTTACTTTCACTAGCTTATCTACTTCTAAGAACACACTCATCGTTTTGTTCATAATTAAGTAGCCGACGAATGCTGCTAAACCAGCTACTCCGTCTCCACCAGCTAAACCAATTGCTACCCCAACTGCGAATAATAATGCAAGGTTAGCGAAAATAATATCACCAGATTGTTCCATAATTTTTGCAACCATTACGAACCAATCTGCTTTTAAAGCAGGAATAACATTTGTTAACTGTGGATTTTGAAATGCATTACCAAATCCAAGTAAAATACCTGCCGCCGGTAAAATCGCTACTGGAAGCATTAACGCTTTTCCGACTTTTTGAAGAACACCAAAGATCTTCTTAAACATGGAAACCCTTCCTCTCTTATCTATATTGATACCTTCCGACAAACGCCAAAAAGACATGAGGAAAAAAAGATAGAACGATAGCTATACAAAGGGTAGTATATCCCTTTCTCTAGCTTACATTCCTTACTTTTCTCCACTCATGCCTGATCGAATCAGTAACACGTGTCAAAAATAGGTTTACGTATAAGTTCACTATAATTAAGGCAAACGTTTTCGTTACTCTCCTTAATCTGTTTGTCGAAATTTGTATAACTTTGCAATAGTTATTATACATAACTATTGTAAGCGATTCAATCATTTTTTTTAACGTTTTCATTTTAGACAAAAATATATGACTTTTTACACATGCTCTGCCTTTACTAAGCGTTGCAAGTGCATCGTTAAATAAATACTTTCAGCTTCATATACAGGTAGTTGCAACTCTTTTTGCATGACCTTAACTAGCTTCCAAGCCACGTTATAGCAAACTGGATACTCCGCCTTTAATAAATCAGCAAAACTTTGCGATTCCTCTACTTTTTCTCCTTTTTTCACCCTCTCAATAGCATATTGAAGATGACGAATAAGGCGTAAATAATGAATGCTCTCTTGATCTAATGTAATTTGTAAGTTTGTCTCAATTAAAGATACAAGTTGTGCAATGAGACGGGAGTTTTGATTAACTGAAGATAAATCAGAATTTGTAAGCGAACTGTAAATGTGAAGTGCAATAAAACCAATTTCTCCTTCTGGCAATGTAATTTGCAAACGAGAATTTAAAAGTTCTACAACACCTTCAGCAATTTCATATTCCTCTGGATAGAGCATTTTTGTTTCAACTAAAAAAGGATTATCAATTGTAAGTCCTTGTTTTAACCTTTTAATTGCAAATGAAATATGATCTGTTAACGCAATATGAATATGTTCATTTAGTGGAGATTTTGCTTTTTCTTGAATGTACAGCATAATATCGTTCATCAATTCAATTAATTTTTCACTAACATGCGGCACTAATAATTTATATTGTTCACGATCACGTTCATTTTTTAAGACAAACATTTTTTCGATTTGTTCTTGCTCCAATACATCTTTCGCTTTTTTCCCAAATCCAATTCCTTTACCAATCACTACTACTTCCTCGTGTTCAGGATGGCTAGCAATGATGACATTATTATTTAAAACTTTTTTAATTTCTAGATAATTATTCATATAACACCACCCTCGTACTTAAATAGCCTACTTTTATGTTACAGAATATTCTTCTTTGTCGTCAATGTAAAACATCTGCCATTTAATAAAAATTCATTTTTTAGACATGTTTATATATGATGCGTATAATGTAAGAGCAACTGTACATAGAAAGGAGATAACAACATGATTAAAATGTTTGTAAGTGATATCGATGGTACAATGATGCAACACGGAGGTCTTATTGATGAGCAAGATGTTGCGGCACTACGCAGCCTCGCCGAGCAAAATGTTATTCTTTGCTTCGCTTCCGGAAGACTTGATAATGAAATTGCAGACTTAATGAAAGCTGTAAATACAAATTTTCATCGTATTAGTGTAAATGGTGTTTTTGTATATACACATGAAAATAAACAACTATTATCTGCAACTTTTGATTCCAGCATACTTCCCGATTTGTTAGCTATGACGAATGAAAATCCTTATTTCCGTTATGTAAGTGATGAGCATAATTATTACATTGAAGAGAAAACACCTTTTATTCAAGAACTTGAACAACAAGTAACAATGACTTCTGTTGAAGAACCAAACTTACTACAGAAGATTGATGATACAATTTTCCCAAATAAAATTTCTGTCGGTGGAACAAAGGAGAGCTTACAACTCCTTCAGAAAAAAATTGATGAAAAATTCCACGGGAAAGTTAGTACTTTCATCTCAGCAGAACAATGTTTAGATGTAATGCCACCGAATGTTAGTAAAGGCTCTGCCATTTCTGTTTTATTAAATGAGTTTCAAATAAAACCTGAGGAAATTGCTTGTATAGGGGATTCTTACAATGATATTCCTATGTTTTCTTTAACTCCTCACAGTTTTGCTATGTCGCAAGCCGATGATGCAGTGAAAAAACACGCTCACTATGTAGTAAATCACGTCAAAGATGCTGTTAACCACGTAATTGCTCATAATAAAAATACGACTCATTCCTTATAAGGATGAGTCGTATTTTTATTTCTTTACATGTTATCCATTTTCATTTCCACTGTACTTCACAAACTGAAATATACTATTTGTTACGTGCAATATTCGTAATAAATTTATAACGATCTCCACGATAAATACATTTCACGTACTCTAGCGGTATCTCACCTTCTGAATATGACCATTGACGCATTACAAGTACAGGCGCCTTTTTAGGAATATGCAGATGTTCAGCTTCATTTTCCGTTGCAACAGAAGCTTCAATTGACTGAGTAGCGCTAACAAGTTTAAAGCCCAGTTTTTTCTCTAAATGTTCATATAAAGATTGTTGCAATATCTCTTCGTTAATATCTTTTACAAGAGCTGGCGACAAATATGTCGTCTCAAAAGCAATCGGTTCATCATCAGCTAAGCGAATACGCCTCACTTCATAAACCGATTCCCCCTCCTGTATTCTCAACCGGTCTGCTATTTTAGCAGTAGCTGGAACTAGGCGGAAACTAAGTAATTGACTACTTGGGTTCATCCCACGAGAAATCATGTCTTCTGTGAATCCCGTCATTCCTTGCAATTTTTGTTCCACTTTCGGAAGTTGGACAAATGTTCCAATTCCACGCTTCCGATATAAATAGCCTTGTTCCACTAAATTATTAATCGCCTGTCTGATTGTCATACGACTCACTTCGAACTTATCACAAAGTTCATTCTCAGATGGGATTTTATCTCCCGGCTTCCATTCGCCGTCCTCAATTAGCTGTTTCACCCACTCTTGAATCTGATAATAGATCGGAAATGGTGAATACTTGTCGATGTTCATCAGCAATCGCCTCACTGCATAAAGATAGAGCTTCTTGATCTGCGATTACGGTTACATTCGGATGACGTTGTAAAACTGTAGCCGGACACTCTTCACTATATTCACCTTGCAATAATTCTTTAACAGCTTCTGCCTTTTTAGCACCCATAGCTACAAGTAGAACTTGTTTCGCTTTCATAATGCTTCCAATTCCCATTGTAATCGCATGAGTTGGCACATCTTCTTCTTTTTCGAAGAAGCGAAGGTTTGCTTGGCGTGTAGATTCTGTTAATTCAACAATGTTCGTTGGAGAATTAAACGGTGTTCCTGGCTCGTTAAATCCGATGTGACCGTTTTCACCGATTCCAAGAATCTGTAGGTCAACTGGGTTAGCAGCTAGAATGCCCTCGTAACGTTTGCATTCTTCCTCTAAATCACTTGCCATCCCGTTTGGTACATAAGTTTGTTTAAATGGAAGATGATCAAACAACTGTTCTTGCATGAAATAGTGATAGCTGTTTTTATCTTCATGTGGTAAATTTACGTACTCATCTAAGTTTACAGTGGTTACACGGCTTGTATCAAGTTTATTTTTTCGCATTTCTGCATAAATACCTAATGGAGAGCTTCCTGTAGCCATTCCTAATGTTGGATTTTCTTTTGTTTTTACAACTTCTTCAATTAATTTATAACCTACTTCTGCTAGTTCTTCTGGAGTTTTTACAACAAGAATATTCATTTAATTACTTCCCTTCCTTCATATGAATTCCTAAACGAACCGTATCATATACATGTAAATCTTCATTCATCACAACAAAGTCTGCATCTTTTCCTACCGCTAATGCACCTTTATTATTTAATCCAAACTCTTCTGCTTGGTTAACTGATGTCATCAGTACTGCATCTTCGATTGAACAACCTGTAAATTCAATTACATTTCGGAAAGCTTGATCCATTTTTAGAATACTACCAGCTAACGTTCCATCTTCTAATCGAGCACTACCATCTTTTACATGTACTGGCTGTCCGCCAAGCTCATATAATCCATCTTCAAGACCTTTTGCGCGCATTGCGTCAGTAATAACACTTACTTTTTTCGGTCCTTTTAACTTATATGCTAATTTCACCATATCAGGGTGAATATGAATACCATCTGTAATTACTTCAACCATTACATCTGGATTTAATAACACATGACCAACAACTCCTGGCTCACGGTGATGTAATCCACGCATTTGATTGTATAAATGTGTCGCATGTGTAATCTTTCTATTTTTTAGTTGCGCATCAATTGCATCTGTATGCCCCATTGTGCCAACTACACCAGTTTCAGTAAGATATTGTTCAAACTCTAATGCTCCCTCTTCTTCTGGTGCATATGTTACTAATTTAATTAAATTCCCACTTGCTTCTTGCCATTGTTTAAATTGCTCAATATTTGCAGGAACGATATGTTCAAGTGGTTGTGCACCTGCACGTTTCTTTGAAACATAAGGTCCTTCTAAGTGAATATATTCGAAATGTGCTCCTTTTTCTTTTGCTTCTTTCGCAGCAGTTAGCGCTGCTTCAATTGCCTCTGGAGCTTGTGTCATTGTTGTTGGGAAGTAAGTTGTAACCCCTTCTTTTAACATTTCTTTACCTAGAGTTACTAACCCATCGCTATTTGCATCCATCGCATCAATATCGTATCCACCATGAATATGAACATCGATCATACCTGGAATTACAATCTTCCCTGTAGCATCAAAAACAGTTTCATTTTCTTGTGGTACATATTGAGCCATCAAACCAATTTCTTTAATGGTTTCTGCGTAACGAATAAATCCGTTTTCCACTATTTCTTGACCTGTGTAAATTTTGGCATTGATGACAATTTGCGTTTTCATTTTCATCGATCCTTTCCCATGAAATACCTACTTGTTATTATTACCTTATTCGCCTAGTTCCATCTTAATATATGCACGAGTAGTTGTCTATACATTCTAATGAAATTTCCTTTTTATTCAACAAAAAAGGAAATTTCTTACGTCCATTATAATTATAATATATAGTATTCATTTTTCCAAAAAGGGACAGTATCCACCCCTAATATAGAAGTCACTTCAACAATGGCATTAACCCACTAGACTCTAACATAACATGTTCACCATCTGTTTCTATTTCTACTGTACGTTTATTCGTTCTATATACCATTATACCGTGCCTTTTTAAGCGTTTTACTACACTTTGGTGAGGATGTCCATACGGATTACTACTCCCATAAGACAGAATAGCAAACTGCGGTTCCACTTTTTTTATAAACGTTTCACTTGTTGAAGTATACGAGCCGTGATGCCCCACTTTTAAAACATCTGCATGTACATCAAATTGTTTTAATATTTCATGTTCTGTCCGTACATCCGCGTCACCCATTAATAAAAAATCCGCTTTTCCATATCGTACCTTCAAAACAATTGAGGATTCATTATTTTCATCTTTTGATTTCCCATTGTTTAATACTTGTATAGAAACATGTGGATCCAGCGGTATATATTGCCCTTCCTTTACTGAAACGAAAGGTATCCCTCTTTTTTTAATATTATTCCGATATGTATGATAAGTAAGAGAACTATATGTTTTTCCGCTATCTAATATAAGCGATACCGGCATTTGCTCTACAATTGGAATTAGCCCCCCTATATGATCCATATCGGGATGCGTACTGACAATTACATCTAAATGATTAATCCCTTTCTCAATTAATTTCTGAATAATAACCTCTCCTGCTTCATAAGGTCCTCCATCAATTAACATTGTTTGTCCGTTTGGCATTATGATAAGTGTTGCATCACCTTGCCCCACTTTTAAAAAGCTCACTTTCATTTTACTAAGATGTTGCCGATGCATATGTAAAGGAGACGTAGTATGAATGGACATCATATACCTTTTAGCTGATGCGCTATTTAAAGAAAAACATAATAAAACAGAAACTAATAATAGAATAATCCGCATACCTCTCATAACTCGTCTCCTTTTTTCATTTAGTATGGCACTGTAAATAATTGATATACAAAAAAAGCTTAGCAAAATGCTAAGCTTTTATTTCGATATCTCTTGTAAGGAACCGAAGAATAAATCTGCTTCATTCATTTGTTCATTCTCTTCAGAAAGCGGGGGTAAATCATCTAATGTTTTCAATCCAAATGTGTCCAAAAATTCTTTTGTTGTTCCGTATAAAATAGGACGCCCTGGTCCTTCCGCCCTTCCCATTTCTTTTATAAGTAAATGGGAAACCAACGTTTGTAACGCCTTATCGGTTTTAACTCCTCTAATCTCTTCCATTTCAGTCCTTGTGATTGGTTGACGATATGCAACAATCGCTAACGTTTCAAGGGCAGCTTGTGAGAGCGAAGCAGCTGTTGGTGTATCTATTAGTTTTTGATAATATGAAGCATGTTCTTTCTTTGTAGCAAAACGATATACTTTTGCATACTGTACAATTTGCAAACCACGGTTTGCACCTTCACATTCTTGTTGCATTTCTTCTAAAATATTCATTACTTCATTCATTTCAATTTCAAGAACTTTCGCTATTTGTTCTGGATAAATCCCTTCATCACCAGAAACAAATAAAAGGCCTTCAATAATTGACTTTTGTTCTTTCCTATCCATTTCACGAGCTCCTTCCTTCTATTTTCCCATAAAAATACACATCAAAAAACCGAATCACAATCAATGCGTTCGGTTCAATATTTTTTCTCTTGTTCCAAACGATACATTAAAACATAGCATGAGATAAAGTGTTTTTATCCCAATTTTACATACTTGCCCTATGCAGATTTATTAGAGCTTGATACGAAAATTTCATCAAAATTATGTTCTTGCTCAATTATGATTTGTTGATTTTTCATAAGTTCCAGAACTGCTAAAAATGTTACGACCATTATTTCACGTTCATCATCAACAAATAAATCATAAAAACTTTGGCGACCACCCTTTATTTTTAACTGCTTTAAAATATCAGTCATTCGCTGTTCAATTGGTATTTCTTGACGAGTAATACGTGTTGTTACAGGTTTTTTTGCCTTTTTACGGCGCATTAATTTTTGAAATGCCGCTAGCATATCATATAACGTAACATCAAGAGGCAAGCTTGTCTCCTCTTCTTGTTGCAACGATGTAAAGTCAATTGGTGGACGTGTATATAGCTGTGCTCTTTCTTGTTCTCTTTCTTTTAACTCAGTAGCAACTTGCTTATATTTCTTATATTCAATTAACCTCTCCATCAATTCTTGACGAGGATCATCTATAAAATCATCACCGTTATCAAGTACATCTTCTTCATGTTTCGGCAACAACATTTTACTTTTAATTTGTAATAACGTTGCGGCCATTACTAAATACTCACTTGCAACATCTAATTGAAGTTCTTTCATCGTATGCACATAAGATAAATATTGCTCTGTAATATCTGCTACAGGAATATTATATATATCAATTTCATAACGATGTATTAAATGTAACAATAGATCTAAAGGCCCTTCAAAAGCCTCTACTTTAAAATTATATTGCACAAAGCATCCCACCACATTTTTTCTATAACAACATAAGTATAGAGCATACTCATGTTCTATCCAACCTTTTTAAGAAATTTAATTAAAAATAGACCGATGCCTATGTCATCATGCCCACCACTTCATATGATAACAGTGTAGTAAGAACAATGTAGGAGGTCAAAAAACTATGGGTCACGTTGATTGTGGTTTTAGCGGTGGGTTCGCATTACTTGTTGTACTGTTTATTTTACTAATTATTGTAGGAGCAGCTTGCTTCTGCTAATATGAACAATAACGGCTAGGGGGAAATCTCCTAGTCGTTTATTGTTCATATTTCTATGATACACTTATATGTATAACCGTTAGATAGGGGCGAGAAAACATGTATCCTACCGAATACATACAATTTTTAATTCATTTCCAAGGAGATTACGACTATTTTGAATGCCACGAAATACTAGAAGAGTACTGGAAGACAAAACCACGAGGAAATCGTGATCATTACTTAGTTGGTCTCATTCAAATTGCAGTTTCTTTATACCACCAAAGACGTGATAACTGGAATGGTTCTACAAAAATGATGAAAAGCGCAATCACAATTTTAGAAAAAAGCGGTGTGTCTTTACAACGTTTAGGAATTAATCAAGTACAACTTCTTTCCTTGCTCAATGAAAGATTGCAATCTATCCATAAAAAAGAACGTTTTGTACCTTTATTTTTACCCTTATCAGATCCATCGTTAGAGAAGCAGTGCACAGAGTTATGTCAAAAACAAAACCTCCCTTGGAAAGATTTGAATGCTATCCCAAGTGAATATATTATAAACAAGCATACTATGCGTGATCGCACAGAAGTCATTACTGAACGAAATGAACAATTACAAAAAAGAAAGCAGAGATAATAAACTACTTATCCCTGCTTTCACGAATGTATATTTTGTTCTAGCCCTTTACATTTTTCGCAAAAACTTGCTGTTTGCTCATTTCCGCAAATTGTAAACTCAAGAAATTTACTCTTTAACTCTTGAACCATCTTTGTCCCAATCCCTACATGACGGTGAGATGGGTTGACACTCAAATGCTGAATTTCTAATACTTGATTCTCTTTTTTTACAATCCCCATTATTCCAACAAAATCTTCATTCTCTTTCCACAAATACAATTGCCAATCATCTTTTGCTTCATATTCTTTCATTGTCAATTGTAATGTTTTCACATCTTTTTCAGTTGGCATAAACGAAAGAAGCCCCATTGCAATTTTTTCATAACTTTTTTTAAAACGAATTAACATAACCCTTATCCCTTCTTACAAAAGTTACAAACTAGTAATCCCCTCAATCACTCTTTTCATATCATATTCATTTTACAATATTTTCAACAGAGTGAGAAGAGCCTAAAACAACTTGATAATCATACAAAGCGAAAAGAAGAAAGTCAAATCTATGTTTCAGCACTATTCCTTTAATAAATAGAGTTAAAAAAAGAAAATTTTATATGGAATGGAAAGAAACATATCATTCAATATCACTTCATTAATAGTTACCCTAAAGCAGCACACTTCTAGCAAAATTAATATAACAAAAAATATTTATTGAAACATATAATGTAATGTATTCTATGTAATTTGTTAAAGGTTTGTTCTCACAAGCAATATATTTTAGCAACAATACTACTTGTATGATGAGCTGCAGAAGAAGTACCCCGTCCCATTTAAAAGTAAAAAAAGAGAGCAAAAGCTCTCTTTTCCCTTACCTTATTCTTCCCAAACTTTAACTTCTTTCATTACATCGCCTTGACGCATTTTTAATACTGTTTCAATACCGCTTGTTGCTTTACCAAATACAGTATGAACGCCATCTAAATGTGGCTGTGGCTCATGAACAACAAAGAATTGGCTACCGCCTGTGTTACGGCCAGCATGAGCCATAGAAAGTGATCCGACAAGGTGTCTATGAGGGTTTCCATCAGTTTCACATGGAATAGAGTAACCTGGGCCACCTGCACCTGTACCTGTTGGGTCTCCACCTTGGCTTACGAAGCCAGGAATAACACGGTGGAATGTAACACCATCATAAAATCCTTGCTCTGCTAATTTTTTAAAGTTTTCTACTGTTTTCGGTGCTTCTTCTGGGAAAAATTCCAAGTCGATTTTTTCACCGTTTTCCATTAATATGTATCCTAAAGTTTTCATATGTATATGTCTCCTTTCAACTATCTCAGCACTATATTACCACATTCATGACTAGAAACAAAAAGAATCCGACAATCTAGATACTTCTTTTTTGAAATGTGGAAAAAGCTAGGTGACAAATAAGAAATATATACTATAATAACTTTGTTGCCCGAAAATTTTAGAAAGAGAAAGGGAGCGATTTTTCGTGAGAACGAAATTATTAGCTCTGCTATTAGCTGTAACGGTATTTATGATGCCAACAGCTTCATTTGCAGACATCATCGAGGGAGAATCAATTGTTACACTAGGAGAGAACTTATCCGAACAACAAAAACAAGATCTGTTAAAAGAAATGAAAGCACCGAAAGATGCTACAATTATTACTGTATCTAATGCGGAAGAACATAAATTTCTAGAAGGCATTGTTCCAAAAGCACAAATTGGTACGAGAGCAATTTCTTCTTCTATGATTACATACACTAAACCAGGATCTGGTCTTATTGTACGATCAAAGAACATTAACTGGGTAACAGATGCAATGTACACTAACGCTTTGATTACAGCAGGTGTAAAAGATGCAGAAATTCAAATTAACGCACCTTTTAAAGTTTCAGGAACTGCAGCTTTAACTGGATTAATGAAAGCATATGAAACTGCGTCCAATAAACAAATTCCTGAAGAAGTTAAAAAAGTAGCGAATGAAGAAATGGTACAAACAGCCCAGCTTGGTGATAAAATTGGTGAAGAAAAAGCAGTTCAACTTGTTGCAAAAATTAAAGAAGAAATTGCAAAAGAACAGCCAAAAACAACAGAAGATTTACGTTCATTAATTAAAAAAATTGCTGATCAATTAGGCATTACATTAACAGATGAACAGTTAGATAACTTAGTATCGTTATTTGATAAAATGAAAAATCTTAATATCGATTGGAATCAAGTTGGTAGTCAATTAAACAAAGCAAAAGAACACGTTTCTGCCTTTTTAGGATCTGAAGAAGGACAAAGTTTTCTAGATAAAGTGAAAGATTTCTTCTCAAGTATCATTGATTTTGTTAAATCTTTATTCAAGTAAAAAAGAAGCCCGCCAGTGACGGGCTTCTTTTTTATACAAGTAACGGTAATTTCATAACAGCCTCTTCAACCGAACGCACTATATGATTTGCTTTCTCCTTTACATATGGATGGGCATGATGAAGAGTAAATGAATGCGGGGTTACTTCAAACATAGAAATATCATTGAAAGAATCTCCAATACAAGCAACTTCATTTGCTTCAATTTGCAAATGGTCCATTAGTCGCTTTAGAGCACTACCCTTACTCACGCCTCTTGGCATAATATCAACATAGCGTTTACCTGATATAAAAACTTCCGCTTCGCCTTGAAACGTATCTCGTAGCTCTTGATCTAACGTCACAATTTTCTCTTCTTCTCCAAAAACAAACAATTTTGCAGGGTGCACAGTCTTACCAAACTCTTCTTCTAACGCTTCAATTTCAGCGATATGCACAC
Source organism: Bacillus cereus group sp. BfR-BA-01382 (assembly GCF_022663475.1). Lineage (NCBI taxonomy): Bacteria > Bacillati > Bacillota > Bacilli > Caryophanales > Bacillaceae > Bacillus > Bacillus cereus group sp. BfR-BA-01382. Next base: position 49,850 of record NZ_JAKUFQ010000003.1, on the reverse strand, counting down.
CCATATACGCTTCAAAATTATGGTGTTGTTCATTTTTCCTTTTTGTATATCGCTGCTCATTTGCACAAACAATATCCGCTAGTCCTTTTTTATGTATATATCGATATATTTCCTGGGCAACCGTATTTTCAAAACTCGATTCATGGAATAAATCCCCATCCGGAAGTAACATTGTCGCTCCATTTAAGCCTGTTGTGTAATATGGGAATGAAAACCTTTTTACAACTTCATCAATTCTATGTGTAAAGCGGCCAGAGGCAAAACAAATATTTGTCCCTTTCTCAGCTAACCAACACAGCGCACGTTCATCTTCTTTTTGCATATGATTCACATCGTAAACGAGCGTGTCATCTAAATCACTTACAAATAATTTAATCATGTCCTCTTCCCCTTCCATACACAATATCTACTCTAAGTGTACACAAAAAATGTGTGATTTTTGTTAAAAAACAATAAATTTTTGCTAAAAAAAATAAACGGGTGTATAATCCCGTTTATTTTTGTCTTTTTACATTTTGAGGTCTTACAATACTTGGTCGTACTTTTAAACTAGACATTGTTGGACGGAGTAAAATTTTTGTTAACGCGCCCCAATCAAATGGTAAAAACGGCCATAAATAAGGTGTTTGTAAACTTTTTATAGACGTTAAAAATAAAATTAATATCGTCATACCAATTACAAATCCCATCTCATGGAAGAGACCTGTTAAAATAATAACAAACAATTTCCCAACCTTATTCCCTAATCCTAATTCATAACTCGGTGTTGCATATGCACCAATCATCGAAACCGCTACATACAAAATTACTTCTGGCACAAACAAACCTACATCAATTGCAATTTGACCAATTAATATAGCGGAAATCAACCCTGCTGCAGACGATAACGGCGTTGGAGTATGAATGGCTGCCATCCTTAAAAACTCAAGTCCGACCTCTGCCATTAACACCTGTAATAAAATTGGTAAATGCGTCATCTTAGTCGGTCCAATAAAAGCAAGATTTGCTGGCAAAAGAGTTGGATCAAATACAAACACTAGCCAAAATGGTAATAAAAATAACGAGAATATAACACCTAAAAAGCGCACCCAGCGTAAAAATGTACCGACAGCTGGATTTTGTCTAAATTCTTCCGCATGCTGTAAATGATGAAAATATGTTGTCGGTGTAATCATAGCACTTGGTGATGTGTCAACGAGCACTAACACATGCCCTTCTAGTAGATGATTTGCTGCTACATCTGGCCTTTCTGTATATCGAATAAGTGGGAATGGGTTATAGCTTTGCTTTACAACAAATTCTTCTACTGTTTTATCCGCCATCGTAATTCCATCTACATCGATGTTATTTAATTCTTGTTTTATAATCTTTACTAAGTCTGGATTTGCAACATCTTGAACGTATGTAATACAAATATCCGTTTGTGATCTATCTCCTACTCGAATAATTTCATTTCGAAGACGTGGATCTCGAATTCTTCTACGAATTAATGCTGTATTTACAACGATATTTTCAACAAACCCATCCCTCGCACCGCGTACTACCTTTTCGGTATCTGGTTCTGTCGGTGTTCGCCCTGGATAACTACGAACATCGATCGCGAACGCTTCCGTTTCACCTTCCACAAATATCACAATGAGTCCTGATAATACTTGGAGCATTACCTCATCCATCGTTTTCACTTTGCTTACTTGTTGATGGATTAAGCGATTCTCTAAAAGCTTCACTGTATCTTCTTCTACATCCCTTATCTCATTTGTATCCACCGCTTCTTCTAAAATAGGGATAATATAATTTGTATCACAAAGTCCGTTTACAAATAACACACCAATTTCTTTATTCAAAATTTGAAATTTACGAATGCCAACATCGTATGTAACGCCTAGTCCAACTGTCTGCTTTAAATAATTTTCATTGTCACTTATGAAAGTTGATATAGGGATATCCACCTTTTTAGGCTTCGTCATAAAAACCACTCCTTTCCAAAATTAATTGAATCGCTTTTCTAGTAATAGGTGACCCTCTCTCCCATTCATCATTCCCACACATTTTACCAATATCACCAACTCCAACAATGACAGGAACATTTAAATCGTCTAAGCAATATATTGTATCTCCACTAATCCTGCCAATTTCACCATCTGGAAGTCCAAATTTATCAACACCGTATTCGGTTAAATTCCCATTCCGATCTACACTTACATCTACACGTGCCCATTCCCAATGATGCGTATTAGACGCTACTGCTAAAATTCCGAGCACATCAATTTGTTTATGGGTAGCCACATATTTTAAAGCCTTCTCACCAGATCCTTCTCCAATAAATCCACTGTCATCAAACATGACAAATACAGGGTCATATGGCGTTTGCATAATAAGCTCAACAACTTTTTTCCCTGTCAATTTGGTTGGATTACTTTGTGATGCTGAAATACACCTTCCCCCAAATTCCTTTGTTAAAAGCTCAATTGTCCGCTTTGCATATTCATCTCCATCTGTGACCAAAACAACCCTTCGTCTCATTTGATTTATCCTTTCGGTTTACATATAAGTGCTATAAAAAACGAAAACAATATCGCTGCGGAAATGCCCGCAGACGTTAAACTAAACATGCCAATACCAATTCCTAAATATCCATGTTTTTCTGCTGCATGCATTGCTCCGTGCAATAGTGAATGTCCAAAACTTGTAATAGGGACTGTTGCTCCAGCACCTGCAAACTTTATTAGTTTATCGTACAATCCAAATCCATCTAAAATTGCTCCGATGACTACAAAAGTTGCCATTAAATGAGCTGGTGTTAACTTTGCGAAATCTAACAATAGTTGCCCAATTACACAAATAGCTCCACCTACAAGAAATGCATATATAAAATCCACAATTCACTCTCCTTTAACTCTTTCAAATACGACACCATGTGCAATTGTTGGAATCGTTTCTTTCTGTTGCATCATCATCGGGCTTAATAATGCGCCAGTGGCAACGACAAAAATTCGTTGTAAATTCCCTTTTTGCATCTCGTGTAATAAATGGCCATATGTGACAACTGCTGAACAAGCGCAACCACTACCACCTGCAAACACTTCTTCTTGACTTGATTCATAAATCATCAATCCGCAATCATTGTATATATGCCCAAGATCGTAACCTTCCTCAAGTAAAAGTTGTTTTGCAATCGGCGTCCCAACAGCTGATAAATCACCCGTAACAATTAAATCATAATCATCGGCACTTCTTCTTAAATCTTCAAAATGCTGTTGAATTGTATGAGCTGCTGCTGGAGCCATCGCTGCCCCCATATCCAAAGGATTTGTGATTCCTAAATCTTGCACTTTTCCGATTGTAGCCGCCGTAATTTTAATCGCACTTTTTTCATTGCTAATTAATATAGATCCTGCACCAGTCACAGTTGAATTTGCTGTCCCTGGCTTTTGCCCACCATACTCTGTTGGATAGCGAAATTGTCTTTCAGCCGTTGCATTATGACTACTTACTGTAGCTAAGACACGATTTGCAAATCCACCGTCTATAAAAGCTGAGCCAACTGCTAAAGTCTCCATAGACGTCGCACAAGCGCTAAACATTCCTAAAAAAGGAATGCCCCACTTACGCGCAACATAATTTGCTGTCACTGTTTGATTTAATAAATCTCCCGCTAAAAAGAAATCAATTTGCGATGTTTTTATATTCCCTTTTTGCACTGCTTGTTGAATTGAGTCTGACATTAATCTTCGTTCGGCGAGCTCCCAATTTTCCTCTCCACAATGCAAGTCATCGTATGAAATATCAAAATCTTTTCCAAGAGGGCCCTCAGCTTCTTTCGGACCGACAGCAGTACCCGTTGCATTCACATATATATCATTTTGAAATACCCACGTTTGTTTTCCGGTCAACCTCATACTAGCCCCTCCTTTAAGACATAAAAACTTTAAAGGTATACCTTATTAACCCAATGATATATGCACCAACAACCCCAAATACAATTACACTTCCTGCCAGTTTAAACATATTTGTAGCAATCCCTAGAACAATCCCTTCACTCTTATGCTCTAAGGCAGCGCTCGCCATAGAATTTGCAAATCCTGTCACCGGCACCGCTGATCCTGCTCCAGCAAATTGACCGATTTTATCATATACACCACATCCTGTTAAAATCGCGGATAATAAAACAAGCGTTGCAACAGTTGGGTTTCCTGCCTCTTGTTCACTGAAGTGAAAATAATGTATATAAAATTTCATCAATACTTCTCCAACTGTACAAATGAGTCCACCTACAAGAAATGCTTTGATACAATTTAGTAAATAGTTTGGCTTTGGATGATACTCCTTCACTTTATTTATGTAATCATCCTTCAATTTCTGACTTGTCATTTATATACTGCCTCCTACTTTACGAAATAAATCCAGTGAAACAACGATCCTATTACTTTCCCAAGTACAATAGCAATGAGTAAAACAACAATCTTCCCCTCTACCCCTACTCGTTTCGCTAAAATAGGTAGAACATTTAACACCTCTGTTAATGCCGCAGCAAGCATTCCAATGAACGTGCCACAAAATATCCCTAATATAACGAGCCAATATTGCGATGTTTGAAATGTAATGTTTTTCAAACTACACCAAGCCCCTGTTAAAGTACCTGCAATGACTGCCCACTCAAAATATTGAATATGCTTTCCACTTCTCGTTAATTGAGCTAAACGGGGGATTATACCAAGTACAGCTAAAAATGCGACATACCCGCTACCTACCGCAATCCCTCCAGCTAAACCAATTAAAATAACAAATCCAGACTCAATCATCGGCAAGTTGTTTCATATTATCCTTGTTTTCATTAACGATTACATATTGATCAAGCGACTGTTGGTATTGAAACATCTCAACTTCTAGCGGACTTGGCTCTTCATTAATTCGCTTTTGAAATACATGATTAAAGAATAAAACCATCCCTAAGCCAAGACCTAAAGAATAAGGAATTTGAAATAAAAGTGGTTGCGCATTAAATTCTCCAGTAATCATGTAATATAACCGTTGATGTACTTGTTGCATACTTACATCTTCATGGAAATAAATGATCGCAAGGGCCGCTCCAATGAAAAGTAACAGCCATACAAGCCCGAAAAAAACTGGATGCGCCTTCTTTTTTTCGTATATAATTTCAACAAGAGTTTGTCCAGAACCGAGTAAATTAATTTGTACATGAGATGCTTTCTGTTGAATAATCTCAATTACTTTCATAACATCAATTACAACATGCGTCTTATCATGCGCTGTTATTTTGTAAACTATCTCATTTTGTAACAACTCAACTACAGAAGAATCTCCGGCAAGTTGAGCAACATCGCCCAGCTTTACTTCATAAGTAGGAGAAACTTTTAAACGATTGCGCATTTTAATATAAATCGTTTGTTCCAACTTTCATTCACCCCTTCACTCTTCCTCGTAGTTGTAGTATGGTTATTGAATTTTTTTCTAATACAATTTTTTCATAAAAAAACATCTGCACCATTTTGGTGCAGATGTTTTTTACTTATGCCTTTTTCTTAAATAAGTTTGCAATACTTAATGCAAGCCCTCCCCAAATGACTACGATTCCAATAACCATCATCATAATCGCTGATCCACTCATTATGAAACACCTCGATCTTTCCATTCTTTTTCAAGTTTGGCAGAGTCCGAATGAATTTGTGCATCCCATTTTTTCAGACCAATGATTATTGCAACTATGAGGAATGCTGCTGCTATCGACCAACCATACGTTACAACAAACTCAGTCGGATAATCTCCATAGTTCTTTTTAATATTTTGGATTGTACCATCAATTAGCATATACCCTAACATAAGCGGAGTAATAACGAGTAAACTCACTCTCCAAAACGTTCCTAATTTAATATCAGATACAAAGTTTGCATGATTTTGATAAACTGGTAAACGACGTAAAATGAGCCCTATCGTAACTACTTCCGCAAGTGCAATTGTAATTAATCCGAAATTATTAGCGAAATAGTCGACAACATCTAAGAACATAAGTCCACCACGTGTTGCAAAAACAAGAGAAACTAACACGAGAAGGGTTCCCATAATTCCAATGGTTTTTTCACGACTTAAACTGAATTTTTCAGATACAGCGGCAAAGCATACTTCCGCAAGTGAAATAAGTGATGTGATTCCAGCAACCGTTAACGATAAGAAAAATAATACACCAAACAACGGTGACATCGGCAACTCATTAATAATTTGCGGAAATACTACGAACGCAAGTCCAACGCCAGCACTTGCTACTTTATCAACCGGTACTCCCATATTATTTGCCATAAATCCAAGAGCTGCAAAGACTCCAATACCTGCTAATAATTCAAATCCTGAGTTTGCGAATCCAGTAATAAAGGCATTATTTGTTGTATCAGAGTTTTTCGGTAAATAACTAGAATACGTAATCATAATTCCAAATGCTAAAGATAAACTAAAGAATATTTGACCATAAGCAGCAAGCCATACTTTCCCATCAAAAATACGACTCCAATCTGGTTTAAAGAATGCATCTAGTCCTTGCATAGCACCTTCCATCGTCACTGCACGAACGACGATAATAAGGAACATAACAACTAATAAAGGAATAAATATACGGTTAACAACTTCGATTCCTTTTTTAACTCCTTTAAATGCAACGCCAAGCACAATAATCCAAACGAGAGCTAACGGAATTAATACTTCCGGTACAAGTCCTCCAAATTGTCCTGGCTTATCTGCAACATGTAAGTACTCTTTAAATAAAAATGATTGCGTGTCTTTTCCCCATGCTCCAGTAATTGCAAAGTATGTATACGATATAGACCAAGCAATAATCACTGCATAATATGTTGAAACGATAAATGTTACGCACATTTGCCACCATCCAATAAATTCGGCACGCGGGCTAATACGGAAAAATGTAAGTGGTGCTGAGCCACGATGACGATGACCAAGAGCAAACTCAAATGCTAACAATGAAATACCCGTCGTTAATAATGCAAATAAGTACGGTAAAAAGAATGCCCCGCCGCCATTTTCATACGCTGTATAAGGAAAACGCCATATGTTTCCTAATCCAACGGCAGATCCGACCGCTGCGAAAATAAATCCAGCTCTCGTTCCCCATTGTTGCCTCGTTTCCATGTTTCCTTCCCCCTTTATGACAAGTTCATACTTGGATTATATTTTAAATTAACTAAATTATCAATAAATTCTGTTAATTTTTTCGAAAATTAACATCTCTCTCCTATTAACTTCATAAAAAAATCGAATAGACAATTATTCGTCTATTCGATCTTTCATCTGTTTTAATATTTTCTTTTCAAGTCTTGAAACTTGTACTTGCGAAATACCTATGCGCTCTGCTACTTCTGACTGTGTTTGATCTTTATAGTAACGCAAGTATACAATTAAGCGCTCTCGTTCATCTAGTTCTCTAATCGCTTCTTTTAAAGCAATTTTATCGAACCATTTCGTTTCAGATTGATCTGCAATTTGATCTAAAATAGTGATTGGATCACCGTCGTTTTCATATACAGTTTCATGTATAGATGAAGGCGCCCGGCTCGCTTCTTGTGCTAGAACAACTTCCTCTGGCGTTAGTTCTAGCGCCTCTGCCACCTCATTAATCGTTGGAGCCCTTCCGAACTCTTTCGAAAGCTCATCTCTCATCTTTCGAATTTTGTTCCCTGTTTCTTTTAAAGACCTACTAACTTTCACTGATCCATCATCACGTAAAAAACGTTGTATTTCTCCAATAATCATTGGAACTGCATATGTTGAAAATTTCACGTCGAAAGATAAATCAAATTTATCTACCGATTTCAAGAGCCCAATACATCCAATTTGAAATAGATCGTCTGGTTCGTATCCTCGATTAAGAAACCGCTGTACAACCGACCAAACGAGACGCATATTACTTTGAACGATTGTATCTCTCGCCTGTTGATCTCCATCTTGACTTTTTTGAATTAACGCTTTTAGCTCGTGGTCCTTTAACTGAGGTTTCTTCTTCTCATTTTTGACCTCTATGTCCATAGGCTATTCTCCTTAATTGCATAGAGCGTTACTATTTGATAAGTATTTTGTCAAATGGATTGTTGTCCCGAAAGATTCGTTTGAAATAACTTCTACTTCATCCATAAAATTTTCCATGATAGTAAATCCCATTCCGGAACGCTCTAATTCAGGTTTAGTTGTAAAAAGGGGTTGTCTCGCTTCATCTAAGTTAAAGATTCCAATCCCTTCATCTCGAATCGTGAGTTTCACCATTGCTTCTTCCAAAATTACAGAAATATAAACAATACCTTCTGCATTTCCTTCGTATCCATGAATAATTGCATTTGTAACCGCTTCTGACACAACTGTTTTGATCTCCGTTAATTCTTCCATCGTTGGATCTAGTTGTGCAATGAAAGCCGCCACTGTAACGCGAGCGAATGATTCATTTTGACTTAATGCTGAAAATTGAAGGTTCATTTCATTTCTCATCTATGCCACCCCCAACGTCGCGAGCGCGTGCGCTTCACTTTCTTCTAAGCGAACGATTTTGAATAAGCCCGACATTTCAAATAAACGCTTAACAGGCGGTGAAATTGCACAAACAACCATTTCTCCACCTAATCCCTTTACGTGTTTATATCGGCCTAATATAACACCTAGACCAGAACTATCCATAAACGATAAGTTCTCTAGGCTCAAAACAATATGATGAACACCATGTGTCTCAATCATATCTGTTACTTTCGTTCGCAACTCTTCAGCCGTATGATGATCTAATTCACCCTCTAGTCTCACACATAGGACGTCACGTTTTACTTCTAATTGCATGGAAAGACTCACACGATTTCCTCCTTATGCTCAAACTTTACTTATTCACATACATAAAGATTTTCGTGATATAAAATAAGAATCCTTCCTGCTGACAAAAGAAGAACTATTTCGTCATAAAGTGAAACCTTTCAGCATTATTCACTGGCATACGAATAGAAAAGCGGCAAACTATTTGCCGCTATTTTGATGTTGAAAACATCCCAAAACTTCTTTTAAATAACTCCCACCAGCTCGCTGCAGCAACATCTTCTTTTGCTACAATTGTTTGTTTTAATAAAACATCTTTATCTTTTTTAATAACAAGTGTGCCAAGCGCGTCACCTTTTTTAATCGGTGCTTTTACTTTCTTTTCAGCAATTACTTCTTGTTTTACCTTGTCCATACTCTCGCCCTTCTTCATAAGAAGAGAAACATTATCTGACGCAACTAAATCTATTTTTTCTTTTTTCCCTTTTCCTACTTGAACTGTCTTAATTTTTTCGCCGCGCGTATACAATTTCTTTGTCATATATTGTCCAAATGCATAGTCAAGAAGCTTCGTCACTTCGTTGTTCCGTTCTTTTGATGTTGGTGCTCCCATGACAACTGAAATGACACGCATGCCATTTTTTTGAGCCGATGCTGTTAAACAATATTTCGCTTCTGTCGTAAAACCTGTTTTTACTCCATCTACGCCAGGATAAAAACGTACTAGCTTATTCGTATTAACGAGCCAAAACTTTTTATCCGTATCTTCACGTAAATAATCTTCGTACTTACCTGTGTATTTACGAATAAGTGGATACTTCATCAATTCTCTCGCCATTATAGCCATATCATTTGCTGTCGAATAATGGTCTTTGGCCGGAAGACCTGTTGGGTTTTGAAAATGTGTATTTTTCAACCCTAGATCTTTCGCCTTTTTGTTCATCATATTTACAAATCCTTCTTCTGAACCTGCGATATGCTCAGCTACTGCAACAGATGCGTCATTTCCAGATGCAATTGCAATACCCTTTAACATCTCATTTACAGTCATCTCTTCCCCAGGTTCTAAAAAGATTTGCGATCCACCCATTGAAGCTGCATGTTCGCTCGCTCTAACTTTATCGGTCAGTTTTAGTTTTCCTTTTTCAACTTGTTCCATAATTAAAAGCATTGTCATAATCTTTGTCATACTAGCAGGTGGTAATTTTTCATTTGGGTTTTTATCAAATAAAACTTTACCTGTATCTTGCTCAATTACGATTGCTGACGACGCTTGTTCCGCTAACTTCGGCGTTGTTTCTTCTGTTTTCTCCTGCTTCGTTTTCTCAGATTGCGCAAAACTCACTGAAGTTCCAGAAAGCAATAACATGAAACAAACAAGTATTCCAAAAACTCGCTTCATGACTAACCCTCCATTCTATATCAGACCTATTTTTTCCAATTTCCCTTTTTTTAATACCAATTTTTTCTATTATTTTCATTTGACAAATACATTCGTCCCCTATATTGTATTAAGTGTATTACATACAGTAGTACACTTAATACATATGAGGAAGGAGACATTGCTCTTGCATATTCAACTTGACCCAAGAAGCAACACTCCGATATGGGAACAAATTGTTCAAAATATAAAAGAACTCGTATTGAAAAACATGTTGGCTCCAAGTGATAAACTTCCTTCTGTACGCGAGCTCGCTTCTTTACTCGTTATAAATCCAAATACAGTGAGTAAAGCGTATCAAGAGTTAGAGCGACAAGGAATTATTGAAACGTTACGAGGAAAAGGAACATTTGTATCCCAATCGATTACCCCAACATTAGACGAAAGGAAAATCGCTATGGTTGAAAAGCAATTTCATCAATTACTATTAGAAGCCTCTTATCTTGGTATTACGAAAGATAAAATTCATGATTGGATAGATTCATACTATAAAGAGATTGGAGGAAATACGGATGTTGAAAGTGACAAGCTTGAAGAAAACAATTGATAATCAAACAATTTTAGACGATGTTTCTTTCACATTACAAAAAGGTAGTATCGTCGGATTACTTGGAAGAAATGGTGCGGGGAAAACAACTTTATTACGAACGATAGTCGGTATTTTAGACCCAGATGAGGGAACTGTTACATATGAGGATATCGACATTCATAAAAATCCTGAAACGAAACAAAAAATCGTATATGTTCCGGATTCTACTAACATACTGAACGGTTATACAGTAAAAGAAATCGTGAAGTTTTATAAAGCAGTTTATACAGCATTTGATGAACCATATTTCTACGAACTACTAGAACGTTTCAATTTACCAAACAAACGAATTCGTAGTTATTCAAAAGGAATGAAAGCACTGCTTGCCATCATTTTAGCTGTTGCTGCACAGGCAGAATATATTATTTTAGATGAACCAACAAACGGACTTGATCCTATCGTTAAAAGACAGATTTTACAGTTTCTCGTTGGAGAAGTTGCAGAAAAAGAGATTACCATTTTCATATCTACCCATCATTTAGATGAAGTTGAACAAATTGCAGATACAATCATTATTTTAAAAGGACATACTGTATCTTCTATTACATCACTAGACGATGCAAAATCACAATTTGCTAAAATCCAAGTAGCCTATGAACGCTCATTACCTCAAAAACTAGAAAACTTAAGCAATATTAAAATATTAAACCAAACGGGAAAAGTATATACAATCTTAATTGAGGGAAATGTAGCTACAACACTGGAGAAGTTTTATAAAGAGCAACCTATACTCATTGAAGAACTAACAATGTCACTTGAAGATGTCTTCGTTACGACACTGGAGGAGGATGGGTATGTTTCATAAAGCGTTGTGGATGTGGAATTGGAAGCGCGGGAAATATGCTGCGTTACTGTTTTTCTTTAGTTCGCTTTACTTGTTATCTTTTAGCTACTATAAAAGTGCTCAGAGACAACTTGCTGAGTATTACGAATTACAAGAAAAAGGTAAACAGTATTATTATTTTTATGCCTTTTCGCCAGGCGAAGGTAATAGTTTTTGGTTAACTGTTCTTATCATTGCTTTAGCCTGCTTATTGATAGGATGGGAACGTAGCAACCAATCTAATACACTACTTATGACGATGCCTTTTAAAAGAAAAGATGTCTTCTTATCTAAATGGGCTTTCGGTTCCTTTTGTATTGTGAGCTCGTTACTTATAAATTGGATTCTTATGTATGTTATTTATAGAACAACTATTCATTTTGATTATCAATCATTTAGTCCATTTCATCGATACTTTCTTTATGCGATTGTTTCTTATGCAGCAGTATATACAGCTGCACTATGCATCGGTACTTTTACTGGAAGCGTTGTTTCGCAGGTTGTTTTTTGTATTCCTTGGTTACTAATGGGGCTTACATTTATTCCACTAGTGTACACTTTTACGATAAATCACTTAGAAGCTACCGATACTAAAAATTATAAGTTAGATGAACAACTTTACGAAATTAATCAAAAAACAAATATAGTTGCACCAATATATAATTTCACGATTTATTACCATTATGATCCTGAATCACGTAAAAAAGAAAAGAACTCAACTATTTTAAGAGATCCAGCATCTTATCACTATTATTCAGCTAAATCGATGTTAGTCTCTATTTTTTATACAATAGTTTACTTACTACTTGGAACATATTTATATACACGATCACCAAATGAAAACACTCAAAAGATATTTATTTTCCAAAAACATTTACGAATATGGATATGGGGGACAACCATTTACTTTGCATTACTAGGTGGCTATAAACTAAATCAATTTAATTTCTTACTTAACTACTATATTTGTTTGTTTCTCACTGGAATCATTACTTATGTTATATTATCACGCCTAACAAATTATAAAGTTTTTTAAAGGAGAGATCCTATGTTTCAAAAAGCACTATGGCTAAGAACATATCAACAAAGTAAATATGTTGTATGGTTATTTTGGCTCGTCAGCTTCTATACTTTGTCATATTACTACTATATGACTTCTATTCAACAGCAACAATTTCTAAATGACAATAAAAAGTGGAACTATGTATATCATTACAATTTTGATTTAACACTCATAAATCCCGTCACACTGTTAGGTATTGTGCTTATCTTGCTAGCTTGTACGTTAATTGGATGGGAAAGACAAAATAACGCTAGCGACTTGTTATGGTCTATGCCCTTTAAACGTTCACACCTCTATATAACAAAGTGGTTGTTTGGAATCTGTAATATCGCCGCTGTTGTCATTTTAAACTGGGGACTATTTGCTATTATGAAAAAGTTGACTTTTCATAATAAATATCAAGTATTCTCCCCATTCCATAGTTATTTTATATACATGTTAATTGTATTAATCGCTATTTATACACTTGCCTTATGTATAGGAACAATCGCTGGGAATGTTATATCGCAAGGATTTCTCACTGCAGCTCTATTCATGTTCCCAATGTTAATTCCAGCACTTATTTCAGGAGTCATTGCTGTTCACTCGAATATAGATTTTCATGAAAACAATGGAATTATGCACCATTTTTTGGAAAACATCCGTATTTCTGGTCCAGTAGAAGATTTTCGTATTAGATTTGATTATAATCCACAAAGTGCCTATACCGATTCTGATGAAGTGCGTCATAACGAACCAAACTTTACAAAAATCCCTTCAGCAAAATTATTGATTGCGCCTATTATACATACCATTATTTTATTACCCTTGGGTATATATTTATATGTTCGTTCAGTCAATGAGCGAAACGGTAGCTTCTTACTTTATCCGAATTTACAAAAAATAGTTATAGGCCTTGCTGTTTTCTTTATAGGAATCGTTGCTGGTTTAGTCTTAAGGGGAGATAAATCATTACTTAATTTTTACATTGGATTTTTTGGCGCAAGCACAATGAGCTATTTTCTTCTATCCAAACTATTGAAATGGAAGTTCTCTTGGAACGCTAAATAAACTCATCATTATCACAATTTTGTACTGGAGGGATTACATGTTTCATAAAGCTTTATGGCTCCATCATTACAAACAAAGTAAGTACATTCTTTTACTCTTTGCTTGTAGTAGTTTTTGGTTTTTACCTATTAACTATTTTAGGGATTTACAGGTTAAACCAAACGAAGATGGCTATTTCTTTTATAGTTTAAATGGGGATACTCTTATTATCCCCTTCATTCCAATTTTCATATTACTTGCCTGTTCATTAATCAGTTGGGAAAGACATAATCAAACAGACTATCTGTTATTTGCAATGCCATTCACAAGAAAAGAGCTTTTTCTTTCTAAGTGGCTGTTCGGGACAACCGCAATTATATTCATAATAGGTATTAATGCCATCGTATTGTATTTCATCCTAAAAATTAATCTTTTTAGCCAACACCAATCTTTTGGGCCAATGGGTACATTATTATGTTATGTTACCATTACATGGATGGCAATTTTTACAATAGCTATTTTTATCGGAACAATTGCTGGCAATGTCATTTCGCATAGTATATTAAGCTTAATTTTCATTATATTACCATCTGGAATAGGCATGTTACTGTTTCACTTTTCTTGGATTCACACAAATATATCTACAACTGAATTTTTCCTTAAAAAAACGAATTATGCATCATATATAGAAAATATTGAAGTTTTCGCACCTACTAATAATACTTATATATCTTATACATTTAATCCCAAAGTAAAAGAAGATGGCAATAATAATTCAAAAGAATCCGTTAAGGAGCACCATCAATTCATGCCCATCTGGAAGATTTCCACACCGATTCTTTATATTCTCATTCTTTTACCATTAGGAGTATTTTTATATGATCGAACTCCAAATGAAAATAGCGGTAAAATATTATTATTCACTAAACTACATGTTTTATTTATACCATGTGCCACAATATGTTTTGCCTTATTAGGAGGTCGGATAACAGGTGGAAAAAATGATCCTCTATTAAATTATTACACCGGATTCATAATAATAGGATTATTTAGCTATGTAATACTTAACTATTTGGTCAATAAAAAGTTTTTACTTCATACGAAATAACCTCCTCTTAAAGAGGAGGTTATTTCACATTCTCTCTCCTATCCCCATACACCATCTCTTCTTTCATCCCAAATCCATCACCATTTTGCACAATTTGCTCTGTCGGTGCAACTACACTTTCGGCAATTTTCCATTCCCCACGCTCTTTTACAAATACTTGTAGAAAATAGTTCATACCATCTAATTGATATGCATTTTCTTTTTTCACATTATAGTGAATCGCAATGTAGTACACTTGAATGTTTTCTTTCCCTATTTTTGATACGTATTGCGATAGTCTCGGTATATAAAGTGCTGCTTTCTGAAAAGATAGTTGCTTCGCTTTAACAAACGATGAACTTGTTACATTACGTAATGTGTCCCGATTACGAATATTATCGCTATGGTGAAATAATACTGCGTTTTGCATAGAACGAACCCATAATTTCGAATATAAAACTGTATTATCAGTTTCAATGTACTTCACTTCTTTTCGCACCACTTGGATAGGCGTATCTGCGTACGTGAATGTTTTAAAATAGAAAAAACTACCAAATAAAATGGTAAGTGCAGCAATATATTTCATAATCTTTCCTCCGATCTTTTAATTAAAGTATCGGAGTTTCAAAATATTTTTATTCAAAAGAAAAAGGATAGGAATGCTTTCGCTTCCTATCCTCATTTATTATAATACGCGGCCAAATAGTTCTAAGACCATTTCTATTTCTTGGTCGCTCCAACCTTTAAATCTCTCTTTATAATATTCTTTACGCACAGCTTCAAGTTTTTCAGTTACTTCTCTTCCGTGCTCTGTAATTTCTAAGTACACGATACGACGATCTGAATTAGAACGTTTTCTTTCTACTAATCCTTTTCGTACAAGTCGATCTGTAACAGCTGTAATATGACTGGAGGTTACGTTTACTTCACTCGCAATTTGCGAAGCCATCTGTGGACTGTTTAAAAATAACGCACGTAATACAGAAAATTCATTATATGGCATATGTTCTGCAAAACGTGTATTAATATCATTTTGTAATAAACGTATCATTTTTCGAAATGATGCAGATAAATCTAAAATCAGCGTTTCTCTTTTTTCGTTCAATAGCCTCGTCCCTTTTTTATCATATTTACACATATTATAATCTATAAATACCTATATTGTATATGATTTCTTTCCTCAACATTCTCATTTATGTAACTTTTTTCATATAAATTTCTTTTTTGTTCACACATATACATATAAAAAGGATGGTGATGGAAAATGCAGGGTGGAATAAATCCTTATTTACACAACGTACGCACAGCTAATACTGGTAAAGAAGCTACTATTACTGTACAAGGCGAAGGCGTTGTCAAAGCAAAACCAAACGTTGTTATATTAACGCTTGGCATTCGAACTGATAGTAAAAATGTAAAACAAGCGCAGGAAGAAAATGCAGTACAATCAAAACAATTACTGGATGCACTTAAACAGCTTGGTATTGCCGATAAAGATATAGAAACGATTTCTTATACGATCACTCCTCAATACGAATATGTAAATGATAAAGCATTGCTCCAAGGATACCGTGTGGAGCATTTGTATGAAATTACCGTTTTAAATGTACAAAAAGCTGGGGAAGTATATGATATAGCCGTATCAAATGGCGCAAATGTAGCAAAAGGTTTACGTTTCCGAGTATCTCATCCAAATAAATATTATGAGAAGGCTCTCATTCAAGCTCTGCACCAGGCAGTAGAAAAAGCTCGTGCTATTGCGAGTACATATAATCTAAATATTAATCCTGTTCCCCTCTCATTCGTTGAAGAATCTGCCCAATTACCACGGGAGGTTACGTCTTATGCTACTTTACATGCACAAGCAGCCCCGCCCATTCAATCTGGTGAATTAGAAATCATTTCATCCATACGGGCTATTTTTACGTATTTATAACGAATTCTCTTTACAAGTAAACGTTATCATTTTACTTGTTGTAAAAACATGATGTTCTGATATAATAAAGGACGGTGAGCTCTTACAAAAGAGATATCACGGGTGGGAGAGGGATATGAAAAAGAAGGTTTAACATGAAAGGAATACTTGAAAGAACATTTAAATTAGGTTTACACGAAACATCACCAAAACAAGAAGTTTTAGCTGGAGTTACGTCATTTTTCACAATCGTATATATTATGATTGTAAATGCGTCCATCTTATCAGATGCTGGCATTCCTCTTGAAGCTGGAATTTTAGCAACTGTTTTTAGTTCATTTGTCGGATGTCTACTCATGGCATTTTGGGCAAATGCACCTGCTATTCTTGTCCCTGGTATGGGTGTAAATGCATTCTTCACGTACACAGCTGTGCATACGCTTGGACTAACTTGGCAAGAAGCATTAGCTGCTGTCTTTATCTCTGGTATTATTTTTGCAATTGCCGCTTTTACACCAATCGCTCGCGTGCTATCAGTATCAATTCCAAAGTCATTAAAGGAAGCGATTACTGTCGGCATTGGATTATTTTTAGCGTTTATCGGATTGCAAAAAGGTGGTTTAGTCGTTTCGAACCCAAATACTGCTGTGGCAATGGGGAAATTAAGTAATCCTGTCGTTCTTGCGACATTACTTACTCTTATCATTGCACTTGTATTATTTATTCGTAACGTACGTGGAAACTTTTTATGGACGATTGCAATAGGAACTGGTATCTCATGGTTATTTGGTCTTGTGGATACGAGTCAAATGGGAAATAGTTCATTCTCATTCGCTAATTACGGTGATGTGTTTGGAGCTATGTCATTTGGGAAACTTTCTTCCTTACCATTTTGGATTGCAACATTCTCTTTAAGCATGGTGCTTATTTTTGAGAACATGGGACTTCTGCACGGTTTATTAGAAGATGATCGTAAATTCCCACGTGCTTACCAAGCCAATGCAATTTCAGCAATGACATGTGGTCTATTTGGCACAAGCCCTACCGTTTCAACAGTAGAAAGTGCCGCAGGTATTACTGCAGGTGGTAAGACAGGTCTGACGTCTATCGTTACTGGGTTGCTATTCTTTGCATCACTGTTTGCTCTTCCATTTGTCAAATTAATTCCTGATAGTGCCATTGCACCAATCTTAATTATTATTGGCGGTCTGATGATTACAAGCATTCAACAAATTCCTCTGAACGACTTTTCAGAAGGATTTCCAGCATTCTTAATTATCGTTATGATCCCGCTCACATATAGTATCGCTGATGGCATTGCGTTCGGATTTATTGCTTACCCTATCTTAAAAGTTGCTCTTGGAAAGCGTAAAGAAGTCGCACCATCTATGTATATCATTACATGCTTATTCTTAGCTATGTTTGTATTACATGCTATTGGTTAAGAAAAAACACCGAGGAAATCCTCGGTGTTTTTTACTTAAACCATCCTTTTTTATAAAACCATGCCATCATTCCGCCGCCAATTAATGCCATTAGAAGAAGACAAATAAAATAACTATATTGTCCACCAAGCTCTGGCATATGCGTAAAGTTCATTCCATATACTCCCGCAATAAATGTTAATGGCATGAAAATAGTCGAGAATACAGTTAATGTTTTCATAATGTTATTCATATGATGTGAGTTTAATGAAAAATAACTATCCCGAATATCCGCCGTTAACTCTCGACTTGCCTCAATCATTTCCGTAAGTTTAAGTAAATGATCATGTATATCTTTAAAATAAATCTCATGATCACTTATACCGTAAAAACGAGTGGAATTCAAAATACGATACAATAAATCACGCATTGGAATAATTGTACGTCTTAACTTAGATAAATCTGCCCTAATATCAAATACTTCTTCTAGCACGGCTCCTGCTGTCTCACCTGTTAAATTATCATCAATCGCATTTAAATGATCTTCAATGTAATATACAGGTGCGAAATAATCATCTACAATTTGATCAGTGATTGTATGTGCTACATGTAAAGGTCCTTTCTTAATCCGCCTCTTCTCACCAAGTGTTTTCCATACTCTTTCAATTGCATTATTATGAGAAAAATGGAAAGAAACAATATAGCGATCACTAACAAACAAATCAATTTCATGTGGTTCTAGCCCATCTTCTCCAAACGCGTGAAGAACTAAAAAGTTATATCCATCATAAAAATCAACTTTTGGCCTTTGTACATATTCTAGACAGTCTTCAATTGCAAGGGGATGGAACTTAAAATGGTCTTGCAGAATATATGTATACTCTTCTTTCGTTGGCTTATATAAATCTAGCCAATACCATACAATATGGTCTTTCTTTGTTTCTTCTAGAGAAACATCATATAATACTTCATCTGTTTTTGTTACTGCACAAATTCTAATCATAATTTCACCCATTATTATTATAAACAAAAAATAGTAAAAAAAGCCAAGGAGAAATCTCCTCAGCTTTTTTTTATTACTTCGTTACGATACCGTGTACTAAAGTTGGTGCATCTACGTGTTCTTTAGAGATCTTCATGTTCTCATAAATTTTCGCTTTTACATCTTCAACATTTTCGCGGTTCGCGTAAATTGTAACAAGGGATTCACCTTGCTTCACGCTATCGCCTACTTTTTTGCGCAGCATTAGACCAACTGCTAAATCAATTTCTGACTCTTTCGTTGCACGTCCTGCTCCTAAAAGCATTGCTGCTGTTCCGATTTCGTCTGCAACGATTTCTGATACATATCCGTCTTCTTTCGCTTCCACTTCAATTTTAAATTGTGCTTGTGGCAATTTAGAAGGGTCATCAACAACAGATGCGTCGCCGCCTTGCGCTGATAAGAACGTTTTAAATGATTCTAGCGCTTTTCCGTTGTTCATTACTTCAATTAGCTTTTCACGTGCATCTTCTAAAGATGAAGCTTGTCCAGCAAGGTACACCATTTGGCTTCCAAGTGTTAAACATAGCTCTTCTAAATCTTTTGGCCCTTTACCTTGTAATGTATCAATTGCTTCTTGTACTTCTAGTGCGTTACCGATAGCTTCACCGAGTGGTTGACTCATATCAGAAATAACTGCCATCGTATTACGACCAACGTTATTACCGATGCGTACCATTGCTTCTGCTAAACGTTTTGCATCTTCATCCGTTTTCATAAATGCACCTGCTCCAGTTTTTACATCAAGAACAATTGCATCTGCACCAGCAGCAATTTTTTTACTCATAATCGAACTTGCAATAAGCGGAATTGAGTTTACTGTTGCTGTTACATCACGAAGTGCATATAACTTTTTATCAGCAGGTGTTAAGTTACCACTTTGGCCGATAACAGCGATTTTGTTTTCATTTACAAGTCGCATGAATTCATCGTTTTCAATTTCCACATGGAATCCTGGAACTGCTTCTAATTTATCAATTGTACCACCAGTATGTCCTAAACCGCGTCCAGACATTTTCGCTACTGGTACGTCTAAAGCAGCTACTAATGGACCTAATACAAGTGTTGTTGTATCACCAACACCACCTGTCGAATGCTTATCTACTTTTACACCTTCAATAGCTGATAAGTCAATTGTATCGCCGCTATTTACCATTGCCATCGTTAAATCAGCACGCTCTTGGTCGTTCATATCTTGGAAGAAAATTGCCATTGCAAGTGAACTTACTTGATAATCAGGAATATCACCATTTGTATATCCTTCAACAATAAAGTTAATTTCTTCTGTCGTTAATGCATGTCCGTCACGTTTTTTTGCAATTAGGTCCACCATTCTCATTGTGAAGTCACCCCTTCATTTGTTTTACGATTGCTTTTACTAATGCTAAGAAGTTAGCTTTAACACGTTCTGTCGTTTCAATTACTTCATCGTGATGAAGTGGCTGATCTAAAATACCAGCTGCCATATTTGAAATACAAGAAATACCTAATACTTTCATTCCAGCATGACGTGCTACAATTACTTCAGGTACTGTTGACATACCAACTGCATCTCCGCCAAGTGTACGAAGCATACGAATTTCAGCAGGTGTTTCATATACAGGACCTGTCATTCCAACGTATACACCTTCTTGTACTTTAATATTTAAGTCTGCTGCAACTTGTTTCGCCATTTCACGAAGTTCTACTGTATACGATGTAGACATATCAGGGAAACGTACGCCCATTTCAGAATCATTTGGCCCGATTAATGGATTCGTACCCATGAAGTTAATGTGGTCTGAAATTAACATAAGATCGCCTGGCTCGAATGATGTATTTACACCACCAGCTGCGTTTGTTACAACAACCGTTTCTACACCTAGTTCTTTCATAACACGAACTGGGAATGTTACTTTTTGCATGTCGTATCCTTCATAGAAGTGGAAACGTCCTTGCATTGCTACTACTGTTACACCTTGAAGTGTACCAAATACTAGTTGACCTGCATGGCCTTCTACAGTTGATACTGGGAACTCAGGGATTTCACTGTAAGGTACTGTTACTGCGTTCTCAATTTCGTCTGCTAATACACCAAGTCCTGATCCAAGGATTAGTCCTACTTGTGGTGTCTCTTGAAATTTCTCTTTTAAGTATGAAGCTGATTTTGTAATAAGTTCACGATTCATTTGTTTATCCCCCTATTTCTTTAGCTCGTTTAAGAAGCTTGTTCCGTATTCTGGCATTTTCACACCGAAGTTTTCTGCTACTGTTGCACCAATATCAGCAAATGTTTGACGAAGTGGTAACTCTTGTCCGCCTTCTTTCATACTTGGGCTATATGCTAATAATGGTACATATTCACGTGTATGGTCAGTACCAGGGTGAATTGGATCATTACCGTGGTCTGCTGTAATTAATAATAGATCATCTTCTTGTAGTTTTGCGAATACTTCTGGAAGACGTGCATCATATTCTTGCAGAGCCTCTCCGTATCCTTGTGGATCACGGCGGTGGCCGAATAATGCATCAAAGTCAACTAAGTTTAAGAAGCTAAGACCTGTAAAGTCCATATTTAATGTATCTACAAGCTTATCCATTCCATCCATGTTAGACTTCGTACGAAGTGATTCCGTTACCCCTTCACCATCATAGATGTCAGAGATTTTACCGATAGCAATTACATCGTAGTCACTATCTTTTAATTCATTCATTACTGTACGGCCGAATGGTTTTAATGCATAATCATGACGGTTTGGTGTACGTGTAAAGTTTCCAGGTTCACCAACGAATGGACGAGCAATAACACGACCTACCATGTATTTCTCATCTAATGTTAATTCACGTGCAATTTTACAGATTTTATATAACTCATCAAGTGGCACTACTTCTTCGTGTGCTGCAATTTGCAATACGCTATCAGCAGAAGTATAAACGATTAAAGAGCCGGTTTCCATTTGCTCTTGGCCAAGTTCATCAAGAATTTCAGTTCCAGAAGCTGGCTTATTACCGATAATTTTACGGCCTGTTTTTTCTTCTAATTCATCAAGTAATTCTTTCGGGAATCCTTCCGGGAACACTTGGAATGGTGTATCAATGTAAAGGCCCATGATTTCCCAGTGACCTGTCATTGTATCTTTACCAGTAGATTTCTCTTGCATTTTTGTGTAATATCCAAGTGGTTTCTCTACTTTAGAGATACCTTTCATTTCACGAATGTTACCAAGACCCAATTTCACCATGTTAGGCATTTGTAAACCATTCATATGTTCAGCAATGTGACCAATTGTGTCAGATCCTAAATCACCAAATTGCTCAGCATCTGGTGCTTCACCGATTCCCACAGAGTCCATTACGACTAGGAATATACGTTTATATTTATTCATAACTGCGACCTCCTATAAGTTCAGTTCTACTTCTTGTAGTATGTTCAAAACGCTATAAAGTGAAACTGTTATCCATAAGAATTCTCATTGTCAAACAGTACTTCTTTAAACCATTCTCTAACCTATTTCGTTTTACTTGAAACGACTCAAAAACATTTCTAGTTTTTTCTAAGTCAGATGTCAGACATCTGATACTGATATCATAACATGTTTACGCTTTCTTTTTAATACATTTTCGTAGAATTTCTCATTTTCTTCACACTTCTATTGTAATCCATTCTGCAACGAAGTGCTAATTTTTTTATGATTTATTTCTTCATATTAAAAATAAAAAGTAGCTCTAAAGAGCTACTTTTTATTTTACTTCTATTGTTTCTTCTTTATGTTCATGCAATTCGCCTTTTCTTACATGCACTTTCACTTTGTAAGCACCGTTCTCTTTGAAAGTATGTTTCGTTTCATACTCTCCTTTATTCCCTTCTTTCGCTGGAATAAATTCGTGTTTTTCAACACCATCTTTCCAAATCTCTAGTTGTACTTCAGCACCAGTTAATGCTTCTTCTTTTTGCTTTAAATGAACTTTCATTGTAGATTCAGCATTTGCCTTTATGTCTCCAGCCATAAGATGGATCATTGTGTCACTTTTATGATCTCCATGTCCTGCACTGTGATCACTATTTTCTTTTTTCGCATCTTCTACTTTCGCATTTCCTACAGCAACTTTCACTTCCGGCATAACGTGCATTTCACGTGCATTTGTGTGAGCGATAATATGGTATACTCCATCCGTTTCGAATGTTTTCTCTACTGCATAAACACCTTTTCCTTTATGCTTACCATCTAACATCTCGTGCTTTTCGTCGCCATCTTTCCAAATTTCAAACTTTACATCATCGGCATCCGTTACTTTTTCTTTCCCTTGTGTAACAAGTGCTTGTACTTCTGTTTTTTCACCTGGTTTAATTTCTTTCGGATTTGTTTGGACTGCTACTTTTACAGCTTCAAGTTTCTGTTCTTTTTTCGGTTCTTCTTTGTTTGTATTACAGCCAGCCAACGCTAGCATCGCGATAAATAAAGTTATAATCAGTTTTTTCATCATCATTTCCTCCTTTATACTTTATTTAGTATAGAGGAAATACATTGTAATATTCCAGTCTTCTGCTGAAAATAATATACGAAATGTTTGTGAAGTTTCTGTGAAACGGTCTTCCCTTCTGAATCTATGAAAAAAGAGCATAGTAACTATGCTCTTGGATGAAACTGTTTATATACATCTTTTAATCTAGTTTTTGAAACGTGCGTATAGATTTGCGTCGTTGAAATATCTGCATGACCAAGCATTTCTTGTACAGCACGTAAATCTGCTCCATTTTCTAATAAGTGCGTAGCAAACGAGTGACGCAACGTATGAGGTGTAAGCTCTTTTTCAATATTTGCTTCTTTCGCTAATCGTTTTAATATTTTCCAAAATCCTTGTCTTGATAATCGATTACCATGATGGTTTAAAAAGAGTGCATCTACTACTTTTTTCCCCATTAATTCTCTTCTTCCTTTTTCAATATACTTTTGAATCGCTTCCGTTGCTAAACTTCCTAGTGGAATAATTCTTTCTTTATTCCCTTTCCCTATGCAACGAACAAATCCCATCGTTAAATGTACATCTTCTAAATTGAGTGCAATCAATTCTGAAACACGAAGTCCTGTCGCATACAGTAACTCTAGCATCGCCTTATCACGTATCCCAAAAGCACTTGTCATTTTTGGTGTTTGAAGTAACGCCTCTACTTCATCAACTGATAATACTTTTGGTAATTTCCGTTCCCCTTGCGGCGTTTCAATATGTACGGATGGATCGTGTTCTACCGCTCGTTCACGAAGTAAAAATTGGTGGAACGAACGAATTGATGCAATATGACGCGCCAATGTTTTCGAAGATTTTCCGTTTTCTTTTAAATACTGCAAAAAGTTAACAATGTGTAAACGGGTCACTTCATGAAAAGTTTTCGTCTGTTCCACATTTTGCAAATACTTTACGTAGCTTTTTAAATCCCGTTCATAAGATACTACTGTATTCTTTGCTAATCCTTTTTCGACAACCATATAATGAATAAAATCTTTTAATTGATCTTCCACTCTACACTACTCCCCATTTTCATAGAAAAACATCATTCTATTTACGAAAGCATCCTTTGCCGGTTCTTCATTCCCTGATACTTTTTCTACAGTCTCTTCTTTAGGTTTTTCATAACGATGATAGCTTTCATATTCTTCATTTATCCATAGTATAGCGAAATAAAACAAAATCGTACAACTTGTAAATAATAAAAATACTTTTATTCCATCAAAAGTTAATTTTAAAGCTCGGCGCATTGTAAATTCCTCCAAAATATAAGTTATTACAACATATGCCAAGCTTTCACCAATTTATACCTTATTCAAATAAAAAACCTCTTCCTAGATAAATAGGAAAAGGTTATTTTTCATCCGTTTCATTTTCTTGACAATTTTTACAAATCCCATGGAATGTTAAACGATGATCTTTCACCTTAAAGCTCCAGTCTCGTTCTACTTTCCTTTCCACTTCACCAAGTAAATCTTCTTGTATTTCTTGTACAGCACCACATTGTGTACAAATCAAATGATGGTGAAAACGCTGCGCACCTTCTTGGCGTAAGTCATAGCGTGAAACACCGTCTCCGAAGTTAATCTTATCGACAACTTTTAACTCAGATAATAGTTCTAAAGTTCGATAGACGGTTGCTAATCCGATCTCTGGCGACTTTTCTTTTACAAGGAGGTAAACATCTTCTGCGCTTAAATGATCTTCTTCATTTTCTAGCAGCACACGAACTGTTGCTTCACGTTGCGGTGTTAATTTATAGCTCGCTGCATGTAATTGCTTCTTAATTCGTTCAATTCTTTCTTCCATTCGGTACTACTCCCTCCTCGCCACTCTTACACCATTATATCAGAAGAAGGGCTTCTGTCAAAAGAAAAACAATAAAAACAAATTGATAATTATTCTCAAAAAATATTTATTTTTTATTAATAGCCTCAACAACTTCTTTCATTAAAACTGGTGATGCGTAAGCCTCCACACTACAAGCCATTGCTAATACTGCTCCAATTACAAGAAAGAAACATGTATACCGGATTAATAATGGTAATAGTGGCTCGGTTATTTTTCTAATAAATTGATGCCTAATCATCCGTAAAGAAAAACTTGCAGCAATGGTTGTCATAATGAGAAAGACTGGAATGATAATTAAATTTTGTGGCAAAACAGATACAAATGCTAATAATAGTCCATTCCATCCATGCTGACTTACTAAAAAACCAACTGTAAATCCAACAACAACTCCTTTTACAAATAATAAAATAAAAATAAGTGGTAATCCAATAATTGAAATCCCTAAAATCCAAATAAATCCGATGTATTTTAATTGCGAAAAGTAACTTTCTCGAAACATTTCGCCCGCAATGGCAAATTCTCCTTTAGAGACTTGTCCAAAAAAACGTTGTAAATAAAATGATAAATCTTGTTTTTGATTGATTTGTAAACTATTCACAAGAATGGCTCCAAATATTACTCCCATCAATAATAAAACAGCGTTAAATATATATAATGAAGAGTTTTCCTGTATGTGAGACATTACACGGTCTTGCCAATTTTTTCGCCACATTTTTCTTCCCTCCGTTCACACTCTTATTAAAAATGTATGAAAGAAAGAAAAAAGTATGACGAATTAACATTGAAATTCCGCTCTACTTTGCTAAACTAAAAAGTAGAGAATAGGAGGGATTTCTCTTGAAACCATTATTATTAGATTTTCCAACATTATTTCAAACTGAACGCTTACAAGTTCGTAAACCATTTCCAGGTGATGGTGCAGAAGTATATGAAGCAATCCAAGCTTCTCTAGAAGACTTAGTACCGTGGGTACCAATTAACGCTGAAACAGAAGAGAGTGCTGAAGAAATTGTTCGCGAAGCTCACGGACAGTTTTTACTTCGTGAAACACTTGATTTTCACTTATACGATAAAGTATCTGGTACATTCATCGGAGCAATTACACTAAAACCTGAAAACTGGGATATTCCAAAGTTTTCACTTCACTTCTGGTTGCATAGCGATTATACAAAACAAGGCTATATGACTGAAGCTGTTAAAGGCGCTATCCAATTCGCCTTTGATAAACTAGGCGCTAGAAGAATTGAAATTCGTACTGATGCAACAAATATAAATGCATGTAGCTTAGCAGAACGTTTAGAATTCATTCTAGAAGGTACAATGGAAAATGATTTCCTAGCACCAGACGGTAGCTTACGTGATGCACGTGTATATGCAAAAATCAATTAAAAACACTCGCCTTTGGCGAGTGTTTATTTTTGTAGTTGTAAATATTGTACTGCAAACATCGTCTTCGCATCATGAATACGAAGATTTTTCATAAGAGTAATCGCTTCTTCTAACGATACTTCCATTAATTCCACAAACTCATCTTCATCTAACTCAGCTTTATTTTCTTTTTTTGTCAAACCTGTCGCTTTATATACATATAAAATTTCATCTGCGAATCCTGGAGATGTATAGAAAGAAGTAATAAGCTCCATATTTTCACATACATATCCTGTTTCCTCTTCTAATTCACGAACTGCTGTTACCTCTGGTTTTTCACCAGGCTCTAACTTGCCGGCTGGAATTTCTATAATCGCCTTTTCAAGCGCTTTACGATACTGCTCAACAAGCACAATTTTCCCCTCATCTGTAATAGCAATAATCGCAACTGCACCAGGGTGATTTACAATTTCACGTTTACTCATTTCTCCATTTGGTAATACTACATCATCAACACGAACTTTTATAACTCTACCATCAAAAATCGGCTCAGTTTTTACTGTTCTCTCTGTAAGATTACTCATACTACTTCATCTCCCTGTTCTATTTCCTATTCTTTCTTCATACATTTTACCACATTGAAAGGAGCGTGATAGAAATGAAAGTTTATATTTTACCAAATCGCATCACGTTAGTCGGAAAAGCATGGCAAATTCGCCATAAGCTAAAACAATATAGCAAAGAGTATACAACTGTACAAGAGTGGATTACAGCAAATAAAATGAAACATTAATCCGTTAAGCTCACATTAATTATGCTTTTACGGGCAGTTAATGCAAAGCGAAAAGGAAACGTTTGTCAACCTCTTTTCCCTCTCGTACAATAAAGGTAAGGAGGTTGACCTATGAAAAAACGTCAATTAGGAAACTCAGATTTATTTGTTACAGAAATGGGCCTTGGCTGTATGTCTCTCGGTACATCTGAAACAGAGGCTATGCGTATTGTCGATGAAGCAATCGATTTAGGAATTAATTTTTTTGATACAGCAGATTTATATGATTACGGATTAAATGAAGAATTTGTTGGAAAAGCCTTGAAGGGGAAACGAGACAAAATTGTTCTTACAACGAAGGTTGGAAATCGTTGGACAGAAGAAAAAAACGGCTGGTCTTGGGACCCTTCTAAAGCTTACATAAAGGCTGAAGTAAAAGAAAGTTTACGTAGACTTCAAACTGATTATATTGACCTTTACCAACTTCATGGCGGGACGATTGAAGATCCAATAGATGAAACAATTGAAGCTTTTGAAGAATTGAAAAAAGAAGGTATTATCCGCCATTACGGTATTTCTTCTATACGTCCAAATGTAATCCGTGAATATGCAAAACGCTCAAACATCGTTAGTGTACTAATGGAATATAGCCTTTTAAATCGTCGTCCAGAAGAATGGTTCCCGCTTCTGAATGAATACCAAATTAGCATCATTGCTCGCGGACCACTTGCAAAAGGAATTTTAACTGATAACAATGCAAGAAAAATAGAAAGAGTAAAGGAAAAGGATTACCTCTCTTATTCTTACGATGAATTACATACAACTCTAGCGAGTGTAAAAGAAACGATTGGAGAAAGCTCTTTAACAGGAACAGCTATTCAATATTGCTTACATAATAAGACTGTTGCAGCTGTTATACCTGGCGCAAGCTCTCTTCAACAATTGCAGGAAAATATACGAGCTAGCCAACAGTTACCTTTAACTAAAGAAGAATATGTACAACTTCAAAAAATTGTTAAATATGACACATATGCTTTGCATCGTTAAAAATATCGAATTACCGATAAACAGAAGACTGTCTCCTTTATTAGGAGACAGTCTTTTTTATAACGTATCATATTTATCAGGATTTGTGCCTACATGTAAATCGCGATTCAACGTGTTAATTTGATTTATCTCTTCTTCAGTTAGTGAGAAATCAAAAATAGTAAAGTTTTCTTTAATACGAGATGGTGTAACAGATTTAGGAATTGTAACAATCCCGCTTTGAATATCCCATCTTAATATAACTTGCGCAGGTGTTTTTTCATATTTGTTAGCAATAGCCTGAATGATTGGATGCTGAAATACTTCTCCGCCCCTCATTAACGGACTCCACGCTTCCATTTGGATTTGCTCACCTTGACAATGATTACGCAATTCAAATTGCGTTAACATCGGATGAAGTTCTACTTGGTTCACCATCGGCTTCACTTTGCAATTTGGTAATAACAATTCTAAATGATGTTTATGAAAATTAGAAACACCAATCGCACGCACTTTACCTTCTTCATATAATTTTTCTAACGCTCGGTACGTATCCACATACTTCCCTCTTACTGGCCAATGTATTAAATATAAATCTACATAGTCCATTTGTAATTTCTTTAAGCTTTTTTCAAACGCCTCGAGTGTCTCCTCGTATCCTTGATCGTCATTCCAAACTTTTGTTGTAATAAATAGGTCTTCTCTTGGAATTCCTGATTCACGAATCGCTTCTCCGACACCGCTTTCATTTTCATACACAGTTGCTGTATCAATCGAACGGTATCCAACTTCTAACGCTGTTTTTACTGCTTGTTTTACTTCGTCGCCTTCTTTTGCTTTATAAACGCCTAGACCAATCATCGGCATTTTCACGCCATTATGAAGTGTAGTTGTTGGAATATACACAGTCGTCTCCCTTTCATTGTTACATTTTTTTATAAGCCACAACTTTATTTCAACAAGATTCATCCCAAAAGTCAAAACATACGTACAGTTTACATAACACTTTTATATAGCTAAAAAATAACGTGAACTCATTTATTCACGTTATTTTCTCTCCATTCTTTCGCTTTTTCATCCACATTGCGCACAAACTCATTTTTCCCTTCCGTATATAACGTGCCATCATATGTATACTTTTCGGCCAATTCTTTCTTTAAGGTTGCATATGCCTCTGCTTCTTCACAATGAGCCATCATATAATCACGAAATGCTAAATGCCTTACTATCTCTGGATTTCCTTTTTCAAACACGTGTAAATGATACAAACGTTTTTCTTCCGTTCCATGGATAAAAAATCGGCGTCCTGAAATACCATTTTCCCCTTTTACGATGTAACCAAGCTCTATAAATCGTTCATTCCACCTATCTACCCTTTCAATACTTTCTACTTCCATGATCATATCAATAATAGGTTTAGCTGCCAGTCCTGGCACTGACGTACTTCCAATATGATGAATTTTCACCGTTTCTGGCATCGCTGTTTTTAATCTTTCAGCCTCCATTTGAAATTTTTCAATCCAATGATTTTCATGCGGAACAACTACAATTTTCCTCATAATAACTCCCCTTTTCTTACAAGCTCGTCAAAAAATGATCAGTGAATTTCACTGATCATTTTTTTATTATTTAAAGTCTTTCCAAGTAAGGTTACTTTCACTTAGCAGTTCTTCAAATGATTTATTCTTTTCACGTTCTTTTTGTTCTTTGCGCTTTCTTTCCAGTTCAGCTGCCTCTTTTTCCTCTTCTCTCACTTGCAACTCTTTCTTCTTACTCTTTAATTGTTGCATGAGTGAATCATTTAATTGATCGCCTAATGTAAGTGTTTCTTTCTTTGGTGGATTCACTTGCGATTGTCTTTGCATTTGTCTTTGTTTCTTTTTCTTCATGCTACTCACCTTTTACTTTTTTCTCCATTATAGTAGATACACGATGCAATCGACAATAAAAAAGGGTCTTTACTCTATTATCCACTTTTTGTAAATATGTTAATTTTTCGAAAAGACTAAATTTTTATGTAGCTATAATCCTATGAATCTATTAAAATTATGTCGTATGATGTCAGATTATAAAAAAGGAGAAATGAACTATGTGGAAAAAAATTATTCCTGCCGTTGCTGTTTTAAGCACTATTACTTTTTCAAGCGTATTTGCCGCTCCCCCATCTCAGAATCCAGCTGAACAAAACCGCTACATAGACGTACAAATGCTTGGTATTAATGATTTCCATGGACAACTAGATACTGTTAAAAAAATTAATAATAAAGAAGCTGGTGGCGCTGATTACTTAGCTACTTATTTAAAAGAACGTAAAAAACAAAACCCTAATACACTTCTCGTACATGCTGGTGATATCGTCGGAGCTAGTCCACCAGTTTCAGCATTATTACAGGATGAACCGACGATTGAATTTTTAAATGATTTAAAATTTGATGTTGGTACAATCGGAAACCATGAATTTGATGAAGGCATTGATGAAATGAAACGCCTCATTTACGGTGGATATCATGAAAAAACAGGGAATTTCAAAGGGGCTAACTTCCCCTATGTAGCTGCTAACTTCTATAACAAATCAACTGGCCGCTTATTTTTACCACCATTTACTGTAAAAATGGTAGATGGTGTTCCTGTAGGATTCATTGGTGTTGTTACAACTGATACACCAAATGTCGTTATGCCTACGATGCTTAAAAATGTACAAATTACTGATGAAGTAGAAGCAATTAATAAATCAACACAACAATTAAAACGCCTCGGCGTTAAATCTATCGTCGTTCTTGCTCATGTCGGTGGAACAACCGATGAGTCTGGGGTAACAAATGGCGACCTTACTCGAATTGCAAATGAAACAGACCCAGAAGTTGATGTTATTTTCGGTGGACATAGTCATACGTATGTAAATGGTACAGTAAATAATAAGCTAATTGTCCAAGCAAATTCTTACGGCACGGCTTTCTCAGACGTGGATGTAACAATTGATCGTAAAACAAAGGATATTATAAAGAAAAAAGCTGAAGTTGTTACAACGTATCATGAAGGTGTAGAACCTGATAAACAAGTAAAGAAAAAACTAGATCAATATAAAGAAAAAATCGCACCACTTGTAAATGAAGTGGTCGGAAAATCTACAGCATCTATCGACCGTAAACAAAATGATGCTGGTGAGTCCACTCTTGGAAATTTAGTTGCCGATGCTCAGCGTCAAACGATGCAAACTCAAATCGCCCTCATGAATCCTGGTGGCATTCGTAATGACTTAGATGCTGGTGATATTACGTGGGGTGAGTTATACGGCATTCAACCTTTTGGAAATCAATTGATTAAAGTAGATTTAACAGGTCAAGACATTCGCGATATTTTAAATCAGCAATGGCAAAAAGGAACAACAAGAATGCTTCAAATTTCAGGTATTCAATATGCGTGGGATGCAAATAAACCAAACGGTGAAAAAGTTACAAATATACGTTTAACAAACGGAGAAGAATTATCTCCATCTAAAACGTATAGCGTAGTTGCAAATGCTTTCTTAGCTTCTGGCGGTGACGGATTCATATCATTTAAAAATGGTAAAAATGCAGAAACTGGTCCAAACGACTTTGAAGCGTTAGTCGATTACGTAAAACAATTAAAAGAACCAATTCAGCCAGTTATTGATGGAAGAATCCAAAAAGTAAATTAAGTGTTTCTCTAATAAGAAATTTCATTTTTCACGCCATAAAAGATTTGCACTAATCCTGTATTTATACGTAATATGCATCATAAAAAGGATACTCGTTCTTCCAATGAACATAGTATCCTTTTCTTTAGTTATCAAAATGTGATGTTTTGTTAAATTCATATTGCTGTAAAAATTGTTGCAACGCCTCTTCTACAATTTTAGATTTTTGAATTCCTTTCGATTCTGATATAAGGTCCAATCTTGCTAATATTTCTGTATTAATAGAAAAGGTGCGTCTCTTTTTCTCTGTACTTTTACTCATAATTGGTGCAATTACTTCTTCTCTTCTTCTTAATAATTCATAAATACTTTGTAATTGCTCATAAATTAATAATTGATAATCTGTTTTCTCATATTGAAGGGCGGTCGCTTCTTGGAGTTGTAAGTGACGTGGTTCTTCTCCATCTCCTACAAAAATACGTTTCTTCTGCTCTCCATCATATTCGTATCCAATCAATCTTAATTTCTTCGATAATGTATACGGGCTTATTTCAAGACGTTTTGCTATAATAGCGATGGATTCACGCCTATTTAAACCATCTATAATTTCTCCAATCGTCACAATTTCCCTCCTCCCGTGTTGAAATGACACTAGTATGGTATGTTACAATGATTTTCTAACAGTATATGCAAAATGAATAGCCTGTGCGATTCATACGATTTCACAAAAGGAGGTTTTCAATATGCTTTTGCGTAGCTATACCCCTCAGTTCTATACTGAAAACAAACAACTCATTCCTAATAGTATCGCTACGATAGAAAGCGTTATGATTAATAATCGAAAACAAACTCTCCTTATGCGTGGGCAAAACGTAGAGCAGCCTATTTTATTATGCTGCCATGGTGGACCCGGCATGGCACAAATCGGATTTATTCGTCATTTTCAAAAAGAATTAGAGAAGCACTTTATTGTTATTAATTGGGATCAGCGCGGGGCGGGTAAATCTTTTTCAATGAAAGATTTCGGAGCAAATTTTACAATCGAACAATTCGTTTCCGATGCAAAAGAAGTGATTCAATATGCACTTAAAAGGTTCAACAAACAAAAACTATTTCTCGCTGGTCATTCTTGGGGAAGTATTATTGGGCTTAACATAGCACATCAATATCCAAAGTATATCGAGGCTTACATCGGTATTGGGCAAATTGTACATATGAAACAAAATGAAGAATTGCTATATCAACATTTAATTAGTTCTGCAAAAAAACATGATCATAAAAAAGCATTAGCTTCCCTTTTAAAATTAGGAAAACCACCATTTTTAGATATGAGACGTCTTATTATTCAAAGAAAGTGGCTTGGCACATTCGGAGGAGCAATCCAAAACGGATCTTCCTTTTCTTTCATACGAAAAGGTTTCTTTTCTCCTGAATATACGCTATTAGATTGGTTCAAGTTTCTCGCAGGAAATTTAAAATCTGGCGTTTTATGGGAAGAAATGCTGACAATCGATTTCTTTTCTTCTATCTCAAGTTTATCTATTCCAGTTTATTTTTGTTCTGGTCGCTATGATTATCAAACTCCTTATGCACTCGTTCAGGAATATTGCGATATTATTGAAGCGCCTATAAAAAAAATGATTTGGTTCCCAAATTCAGCACATTCTCCTGATCTAGAAGAACCAGAATTATTCGCCAATTCTTTGCAATCAATTAAACAAGAGCTAGCTTTTCAGCATTAGTAACAAAAGGCTCTTTTACATTTCATAGAAAACATTTTATAATAATATGTCGCAAGTATGTATAAACATAGCAAAATGTTTCATATTTACTTGTCTTAACAGAATAAAAATTTAGGGAGATTACATTTATTATGAACGCTGTACTCGTCGCAGTAGCAATTATGCTATTGCTTAGTTTGTTACGTGTCCAGGTCATTGTCGCCATCATTGTTGGAGCTTTAACAGGCGGAATTATCGGCGGACTCGGTATTTCAGAAACGATTAACACTTTTACAACTGGTCTTGGAAACAGTGCTCCAATCGCTTTAAGTTATGCAATGCTTGGTGGTTTCGCTATTTCCCTTTCCAAAACAGGACTTCCAGATGCTATGATTCAAACTGCATTAAAATGGATTGGCAATGAACAAGACACGAAAAAACAAGTTTATTCTAAAATACTTATTTTATTCATTATTTTAACGATGGCTTGTTTCTCACAAAATGTGATTCCTGTTCACATTGCTTTCATCCCCATCTTAATTCCAGCACTTTTAAAAGTATTAAATGAGCTGAAAGTGGATCGAAGACTTGTCACGTGTATTATTACATTTGGATTAATTACTCCTTATATGTGGATCCCTGCAGGGTTCGGAAAAATTTATCATGACGTATTGCAAACCAACGCTGCGCAAAGCGGTCTTACATTTGATGTCACACTTATTCCAAAAGCAATGACTATTCCAGCACTCGGTATGATTATTGGATTATGTGTAGCGGTATTCATTACGTACCGAAAACCTCGTACGTATGAAACAGAACAAATTCATACTACCGAAAATGAGATCGTTCCCTATACAAAACGTAGCATTACTTTCGGGTTATTATCTATCATTGCTACATTAACTGTTCAATTAACAACAGAATCAATGATTTTCGGTGCTTTAGCAGGTATTATCGTCTTATCAGTAAGTGGTAGTCTACCACTTAAAGAAGCAGATGCGATATTAACAAGCGGAATGCGTATGATGTCCTTTATTGGCTTTGTTATGATTGCTGCCGCTGGATTCGGCGCTGTTCTTCGAAAAACAGGACATGTTGAATCTCTGGTGCAAACGAGTGCACATATAATCGGAAATAACAAACCACTCGCTGCATTTCTTATGCTTGTTATTGGACTTCTCGTTACGATGGGAATTGGTTCATCCTTTTCAACCATCCCTATCTTAACAACAATTTTTGTACCTCTGTGCATTCAGCTTGGATTTAGTCCGATGGCTACAATTGCAATTATTGGTACAGCCGGAGCGCTAGGTGACGCAGGATCTCCAGCATCAGATAGTACCCTCGGACCAACATCCGGTTTAAATGCTGATGGTCAGCACCATCATATATGGGATACATGTGTACCCACTTTTCTACATTACAATATACCGTTACTTATATTTGGCTTTATTGCCGCAATTACATTATAAAAAGGTGCGTATAAAACGCACCTTTTACTTTTTTATTTTTCCTTTTAATTGTTGAAAAGCTACTTTTCCGTTATCTTTGACATAGCTTTCAATTGCCGGTAGTGATGAACCTATCCATTCACACTCTATGCTCCCATTCGGTCCAACAATTTTTAATTTATCTGGTACATGTATATTTACAAATCTTGCTGACCGAATTAACTCAATAGCAATCTGATCACTTGAGGTTACAATTCCATCTATATACGGATTGTTTCGCAATAATGTAATAAACTGTTTATTTGTATACCCTTGTACACATTCTTCTCGATAAGAGATTCCTTCATCCCAAACAGTATCTAAAAAACCTGCTATATGATCTTCCATTTCTTCACTTTCTTCTCCCTCACCGAAATATGCAAGAAAGTGACACCCTTTCTCTTTTAATAAAGAAACAGCCCTCTGTCCACTTTCATAATAATTTCCATGTGATTGTTGCTCATCAATCACAACAAACGGAAATGGAATTTCTCCTATACTTTTAAAAACGGATTTTGTTAAAATAACACCTGCAACGTTATTCTCCTTCAACATATATATGTATCTATCTTTATTCTCTATATTACAAACAATGATTTGATATCCTTCTTTATATGCTATTTCCTCAATACAATGTAGCAAAGTGATGTTTGATGGGTCATATAGATTATCTACAAGTAATGCAATTATCGTTGAATTCTCTTTAAATAGTGGCTTCGCTGCACTGTTTGGCCTATAACGTAATTCTTCAATTGCTTCCTTTACTTGTTTTACTGTGTCCTCATGAACATATCCTTTTTCATTAATAACTCGTGAAACGGTTGCGACTGAAACACCTGCCAATTTTGCAACATCACGTATAGTTGCCACATCGTCACCCCTTAATATGGTAATAGATTACAATTTTACGGTAACCTAAATTACACTATCCGTCAAGATTAATAACTCATATTTCTGAAAATTGTTACATCATTTCACTAAACGATACTCCAACTGAATTTCATGTAAAATTGGGATATTATCATATCCAATACGTGGAATTTCTTTCTTTATTTTTCGTGCCTCCTCTACCGCATTCACATATAAATTAGTCATTACAAAATTACGTTTTTGGTAAAATCGTAACGCATTCATATTATCATTTGTTGTAATAAGACAAACCTGCCTGCACCGTTCTTCTTCTGCAACTTGCAATACACAATCCACAAGCTTCTTCCCTATTCCTTTTCTTTCTTCAATACTATCTAACGATATAATTTCACACATATTTCCAGTCACTTCATACGTTATAATTCCGATTATTCTGTCATTAGAAAACGCAACAAATCCTGGCAACTCTTCTAATTGATGCCCCTTACCACGTGAAACCATCAATGAACTTCCCCAGTTCTCACACATAAACATTCGAATTGTTTCTTTCATCGTTGGCGTAATTTTTTGTATATGCACCATTTCCTATTTCTCCCCTTTTATATCATTGTGATACAATATAAGTGTATCACATGTAACGGTATTTGGAGGGTGAGGTAAAGTATGAAACGTTTTTTTGCAGCATTGTTTACTGTACTAGGTGCGATAACAGCCCTTGGGATTTTCTTTACAAATAAAGTGATGTATTTAAAGAAAAAAACAGAGGAAGAAGTACTCGAAAGAGAAACGAAAAAACATTTTCGTATAGAAGATTTTGATGCTCTTCATAAAGAAGAAATTCATATTCCTTCACAATTCGGATATGATCTTCACGGCTATTACATTCCTGCTGGTCATTCCAATAAGTTTATGATTTTTTGTCACGGCGTAACTGTAAATAAAATGAACTCTGTAAAATATGCAAGGTTATTTTTAAACAGAGGGTATAATGTCGTTATTTATGATCATCGTCGTCATGGTAAAACTGGCGGAAAAACAACAAGCTATGGATACTATGAAAAACATGATTTAAAATCTGTAGTTGACTGGCTAAAAAGTCGCTTTGGAACAAATATAACACTCGGTATTCATGGTGAATCTATGGGAGCTGCAACACTTCTTCAATACGCAGGACTTGTAGAAGATGGTGCTGATTTCTATATTGCAGATTGTCCTTTCTCTGATTTTCACGGACAATTA
Organism: Bacillus cereus group sp. BfR-BA-01382; assembly: GCF_022663475.1. Taxonomy (NCBI): domain Bacteria; kingdom Bacillati; phylum Bacillota; class Bacilli; order Caryophanales; family Bacillaceae; genus Bacillus; species Bacillus cereus group sp. BfR-BA-01382. Next base: position 12,146 of record NZ_JAKUFQ010000003.1, on the reverse strand, counting down.
CAGCACCGTTTAAAGGTTGAATTCCATTTACCAAAATGGCCTTTATTACCTTTAGCAAATGCTTTTTTAAAAGTGCGTGACGGTTATACGATTCGCGAAGTTTCACCAATTGATTGTATAAAAAATATTAACAATCCCGTCCTCTTTATTCATAGTAAAGATGATGATTATATTTTAGCTGATATGACGAAATCACTATATGAAGCAAAAGAAAACAATAAACAACTTTATATTGCAGAACGTGGTGCACACGCTTGCTCTTATAACGAAAATAAAGAAGAGTACGAAGCAGCCATCGATCAATTTTTAAACACATATGTGAAAGAAACAAAAAACAGGCTTGCATAAGCCTGTTTTTTTATTGCGCTAAAACGTCTGTAACTTGTTCCATATTTTCAGAAATCCATTGCATTGCATCATCTAACGTTGGGAATTCTGTCGTTTGAAATGTTACTTCATCTTGAAGTAACCAAACATCCTTTGCCTCTTGCCCTACACCTGCAATGGACCAATGTAACAAACTATATGGATGATTATCATTCAAAAATGATGCCCACGTGCGCTCATTTGCAATGTTTCGTAATGTATGTAATTGTTTATCCATCTCTCGTCACCTTACTCTAGTCAGTTATGAAAACTATTATAACACTCTCTTCTTTCTCAAACAAAGTGCTCTTTTTATATTGTCAAGCACTTCCCTTGATTATATGATGAAATTAAGCGTTTGGGAAGGAGGGATAACGTTGGCAAAAGTACAAATTAAAGTAAATGATAATGGCTCTTTTCGCGTTACAGGGGACGTGGAATTAGTCGACTCACAAGGGAATGTATTCCCAGCAAAACCGGCATTTTCTTTATGCCGTTGTGGTTTATCAAAAAATATGCCTTATTGCGACGCTTCGCATAAAGGTAAATTCGAGTCTGTTGTTAGAGCACCAGAGGCAGAATAATTTTACATGTGACATGCACATTTTTTTGTGCATGTTTTTTCTTTTTAGCAACTCCGTTATATCCCTTCTCCTTACAACACTTCTAATACTTTTATTTCCATTCCAGCCCACATATATTTTCACACAATTCTTCACATTCGAATATTTTTTACTAGCCTTTTATTTTTTTTGTGCTATAATTTGAGCAAACAGCATCCTTCGGGGTCGGGTGAAATTCCCAACCGGCGGTGATGAAGTGAAAACTTCTAAGTCCGTGACCCGTTTTCAACTCGAAAACGGTGGATCTAGTGAAACTCTAGGGCCGACAGTATAGTCTGGATGGGAGAAGGATATGTTTCTAGTTTTTTATATAGTGAATACACTTTTATTTCAGTATGCATATTTTTAAAGATTCATTTTGATTCTTTATATATGTTTAATTTTCTATACTTATTTTTTATACTGAAATAAAAAGAGACAACTAGCGTTTAAAAATTCGATATTTTGCTAGGTTTTTTCCTTATGCAGAAATATCAATTATCGTTAGGTTTCTTTCCTATGCTTTCGTATTCAAACTATATTTCTAGAAATCACGTCTCCCAAACCCCAAGGATATTAAATCCTTGGGGTTTTTTGATTTTTTTAGGAGAGGTGAAGAAAATGACAGATCAAGAATATATGAGGATTGCCCTGCAGTTAGCAGAAGGAACATCAGGACAAACAAGTCCAAATCCTATGGTTGGTGCTGTTGTTGTAAAAGATGGAAACATCGTTGGTATGGGGGCTCATTTACGAGCTGGTGAAGAACACGCAGAAGTTCATGCCCTTCAAATGGCTAGTCAGAACGCCAAAGACGCTACCGTTTATGTAACACTGGAACCGTGTAGCCACTTTGGAAAAACACCACCTTGTTGTGAATTGCTCATCGAAAAAGGAGTTAAGCGTGTGGTAATTGCTACTCTCGATTGTAATCCGCTCGTTTCTGGTAACGGAAAAAGAAGATTAGAGGAAGCTAGAATTGAAGTAACTACCGGTGTTCTTGAAGCAGAAGCAGTTTTATTAAATCGCTACTTTTTTCACTACATGAAAACGAAACGCCCTTTTGTAACAATCAAAACAGCGATGAGCTTAGATGGAAAAATAGCAACTGTAACTGGTGAAAGTAAGTGGATTACAGGTGAAGAAGCACGTGCTGATGTTCACCAATATCGCCATACACATGATGCAATTCTTGTTGGAGTGAATACAGTTATAGCTGATAATCCTCATTTAACAACAAGAATTCCAAATGGTGGGAAACATCCTATTCGCGTTGTTTTAGATACCCATTTACGAACGCCACCATCTTCTCATGTTATAACAGATGGTTTAGCACCGACATGGATTATTGTCGGTAAGGATGTAAAGAAAGAGAAGATATCTTCTTATAATTCTAAAAATATAGCTATATTCCAAATGGAAACGAAGCATATAGAAATCGAGGACCTTCTTTCCTTTCTTGGAGAGAAACAAATTCTTTCTCTATTCGTTGAAGGTGGCCAATCAATTCATGCAAGTTTCTTAAAAACAAACAATTTCAATGAAATTGTAACCTATATAAGCCCGAAATTAATTGGTGGAAAAGATGCTCCTACTTTATTTGGAGGAAATGGTTTTTCAAAATTACAAGATGCGCTTTCCTTGAAAATTCAAGAGATGAAACAAATTGGTGATGATATAAAAATCGTTGCGAATGCCCGAAACGAGGTGACGGAATGTTTACAGGAATTGTAGAAGAATTAGGAACGATAGCAAACATGCAACAAAGCGGAGAAGCGATGAAATTAACGATTCATGCAAAGAAAATTTTATCAGATGTTCACTTAGGTGATAGTATCGCAGTTAACGGTATTTGCTTAACTGTAACAAACTTTACAACTACTTCATTTACAGTTGATGCAATGCCTGAAACGATGCAGTCGACATCGCTTCGCATGCTTAAACCCCACTCTAAAGTAAATTTAGAGCGGGCAATGTCTGCAAATGGAAGATTCGGTGGACATTTCGTTTCAGGACACATTGATGGCATCGGAACGATTTTAACTAAAAAACAACATTACAATGCCGTCTATTATAAAATAGCAATTTCTGATGAATTGCTACACTATTGTTTGCATAAAGGGTCCATTGCTGTTGATGGAACGAGTTTAACGATATTTGATATAGACGAAGCTTCCATAACGATTTCACTCATCCCGCACACAGTAAGCGAATCTGTCATTGGAGAAAAAAATGCCGGAGATATCGTAAATATTGAGTGTGACATGATTGGTAAATATATCGAACGCTTTATTACTAAACCTGCAAAACGAGTAGGTTCAATGACCGAAAGTTTTTTACAAGAAAACGGATTTCTATAAGGGGGAAGCACAATGTTTCATCGTATTGAAGAAGCTCTAGAAGATTTAAAACAAGGTAAAGTCGTTATCGTATGTGATGATGAAAACCGAGAAAATGAAGGCGACTTTATTGCTTTAGCAGAGTACATTACACCGGAAACAATTAATTTTATGATTACACATGGTCGTGGTCTCGTTTGTGTACCGATTACGGAAGGATACGCAGAACGTCTACAATTAGAACCAATGGTATCTCATAATACAGATTCACATCATACTGCGTTTACAGTGAGCATTGACCATGTTTCTACAACAACAGGGATTAGCGCTCACGAACGTGCAACTACGATACAAGAATTGTTAAATCCCGCATCAAAAGGCACTGATTTCAATCGACCTGGACATATCTTTCCATTAATTGCGAAAGAAGGCGGTGTCCTGCGTCGTGCAGGTCATACAGAAGCTGCTGTTGATTTAGCAAAGCTATGCGGTGCCGAACCAGCTGGAGTTATTTGCGAGATTATAAATGAGGACGGCACGATGGCACGTGTACCTGATTTAATAGAATGCGCAAAACAATTTGATATAAAAATGATTACAATAGAAGATTTAATTGCTTACCGCCGCCATCATGAAACACTTGTGACGAGAGAGGTGGAAATTACATTACCTACAGATTTCGGTACTTTCCACGCAATTGGCTATTCTAACTCATTAGATACGAAAGAACATATCGCACTTGTAAAAGGTGATATTTCAATAGGTGAACCGGTACTTGTGCGTGTTCATTCTGAATGCTTAACAGGAGATGTATTCGGTTCACATCGCTGCGATTGCGGACCACAACTCCATGCAGCACTTGCTCAAATTGAGCGTGAAGGAAAAGGTGTTCTTCTTTATATGAGACAAGAAGGAAGAGGCATTGGGCTTCTTAATAAGCTTCGTGCTTATAAATTACAAGAAGAAGGATTCGATACTGTAGAAGCAAATGAAAAACTCGGCTTCCCTGCTGATCTTCGTGATTACGGTATCGGTGCACAAATATTAAAAGATTTAGGTTTACAAAGTTTACGATTATTAACGAATAACCCAAGAAAAATTGCTGGCTTACAAGGTTACGATTTAGAAGTAGTCGAGCGTGTACCGTTGCAAATGCCAGCAAAAGAAGAGAATAAATCGTATTTACAAACGAAAGTAAACAAATTAGGACACTTACTAAACTTATAATTAAAGGAGAGATTTATTATGGTATTCGAAGGTCATTTGGTTGGTACAGGATTAAAAGTTGGAGTTGTTGTTGGACGTTTTAATGAATTTATTACAAGTAAGTTACTTGGCGGCGCTTTAGACGGATTAAAGCGTCACGGTGTAGAAGAAAATGATATTGATGTTGCTTGGGTTCCTGGTGCATTTGAAATTCCTTTAATCGCTAAAAAGATGGCTAGTAGCGGAAAGTATGATGCTGTTATTACATTAGGTACTGTAATCCGAGGTGCTACAACTCACTACGATTACGTTTGTAATGAAGTAGCAAAAGGTGTTGCGTCTTTATCACTACAAATGGACATCCCAGTTATTTTCGGCGTATTAACGACAGAAACAATTGAACAAGCGATTGAACGCGCAGGTACGAAAGCTGGTAATAAAGGATATGAATCAGCTGTTGCTGCAATTGAAATGGCTCACTTATCAAAACAATGGGCATAAAAAAAGAGGCTGCGGCCTCTTTTTATTTTTTCACCTTTTTTTGTACATCTTTTATTAATTCATTCATCGTTTTTCCTTCTGTTTTTATATGAAGAGCTTGTGCTGTTCTCCATACATTCTCTCTTTTTTTCGCTTCTTCTATAATAGTAATTTCTTTTCTAACTTCCTTTAAATCTTTTCCTTCCGTTTTCAATCCAAAATGTTCAGCTTTCGTTCGAAAGTGTTGTTCGATTCTTTGTTGCATCTCTTTTTGTTCAGGATTTTCAGCAGCCTTAACTGGATCAGAACTTATTGCTTTTATTAAAATTAAACAAGTCATAATCGCTAATATGTATTTGTACATGTAAAATCCTCCAACCCAATATAAATTACATATTTACTATGTACAACTAGGGCTTGGAAAATTCGTCCACAAAAATTCTTTTTTTCGCTCAAAAACCAATAATACCAAGCGTTCACAACTATTTATTACATTTTATTTACAAAAAAAGCAAACCCTTTTACAAGTTTGCTTTTTCATCTATCTTATAATGCACATTCTTCAATCTCAAATCCTAAATCTGCAATCATACCCCAGTCCGCAGTCGGCTCTTGTCCAGCTGTCGTTAAGTAGTCCCCGACAAAAATAGAATTTGCTGCAAATAAACCGATTGGCTGTACAGAACGTAAATTGATTTCACGTCCTCCTGAAATACGAATTTCTTTTGTTGGGTTTACAAAACGCATCATTGCCAGTACTTTTAAACATTCTACTGGCGTTAACTCTTTTTGCCCTTCAAGAGGTGTCCCCTTTACAGCAACAAGGAAATTACAAGGGATAGAATCTGCATCTATACGTTGTAATTCAAATGCAATTTCAGCACGCTCTTCAATTGTTTCTCCCATGCCAAAAATCGCTCCAGAGCATGGTGAAATACCAGCTTGTTTCGCTTTTTGAACTGTATCAACACGATCATCATACGTATGCGTTGAACAAATACTATCGTAATTATTTGCATGTGTATTTAAGTTGTGGTTATAACGATGCACGCCTGCTTCCGCTAAACGTCCTGCTTGATCTTCATTTAAGAAACCTAAACAACAACAAATCTTCAAGTCTGTCGTTTCACGAATTTCCTTAACTGCTCCAATTACGTGATTTACCTCTTTATCCGTCGGACGACGACCAGACGCTACAATACAATATGTACCTGCTTTACGGCGTATTGCTTCATGTGCCCCTTCTACAATTTTCTCCTGCGTTAACCATGCATATTTATCAATTGGTGCTTCTGAAATAATAGACTGTGAGCAATATCCACAATCTTCAGGACATAATCCAGATTTCGTATTAATAATCATATTCAATTTTACTTTCTTACCAAAGTGATGATGGCGAATAATGTAAGCTGCATTCATAATTTCTAAAACTTCTGTATCATCAGCTTCTAATATCGCTATTGCATCTTCTTTCGTAATCATCTTTTCTTCCACTACGTCGTATGCAAGTTTTTTCCAATCCCTTTTTGTTTGTACTTGTTTCATTTCATCTCTTCCCCTCTTTTGTTATATGCATAAATAAAGCATGATACGTTGCCATTATCCCTTCATTTCCCGTGAAGTCTCTTTCGTATATGCGCAGCATCGCACGAAAGAGTGAGGGACTTTGACAATATGATCCTTCATTGCTATTAGTTGCTCCTACTTTTCGAATAGAATGCAGAAACTCCTTAACTTCTGTAAAACTCTCTATGTAACATGTTTCAGAAACATGCACATCCCCTGTTTCTATCTTACATATATGAAGCAACTGATCTTTTGAATAAAAACGTTGACCAATCGATGTTTCATTTTTTATATTTCTTTCTTCTTTCGCACGTTGGAACGAAGCATGCAATTCTTGAAATGTTTCATGTCCAAACGTTGAAAAGAGTAATATGCCATCTATAGACAAATGTTGAAATAAATTTCTTAACACTTGTTGTAAATTATTTAACCATTGAAATGTAGCATTTGAAATAATGACATCATATGATTCTTCTAATCGTAATCGCTCAATATCTTCACAGTGAAACGTTACATTTTTTACATTTTGTCTAGTTTGCGCAATCGCAATCATACTTTCAGCAAAATCAACTGCTGTAATATGTGCTTTCGGAAATAACTTTGATAATTGTTCTGTTACATACCCCGTCCCGCATCCCAGTTCTAAAATACGTATTGATGCCGTTTCACTATATCGTTCCTTTAAGATTGAAAGTAATGAATGTGCCATCTTTTTTTGTACATTTGCATATCGATCGTAAGATACGGCTGCCCCATTAAACCGTTTTTGTAGTAACGTTTTGTTGATCATGTCGTATCCCCTCTACAAATTGAATTATCTCATTTGCACAATATTCAAAATTCGTTACACATAATGCATGCCCTGCTTCACTTACTACTTTCAGCTCGCTGCTGCTATTCTCCGTCATACTACGTGCCGCAGACAATGGGCATATTACATCCTGTTCTCCGTGAATAAGTAGTATAGGTACTTTAATTTCTTTTAGTTCTTCTCTCATATCTGTTTCTATTAAATAATCTAAACCTAGTTGTAAAGACTGAATAGAATCACCTTTAAAACGGTCTACAATGTCTTCAAAGTTTTTATTCTCTTTTAGCTCATCTTTCGTAAACATATTTTCATAAAACCGCTTGAGCGTATCTTCTTTCCTTCTCGCCAAATTTCTTTTCAGCCGTTCTACATGCAAAGCATTCCATCCGTTACTGTAATCGCTCGTACTTGTAAATTTAGCAGTACCACCAATTAATACGATGCCTTTTGCCTTAATCTTTTTATAAGCTTCAACTGCTGCTAACGCTCCTAGTGACCATCCAACTAAAATTACGTTGTCATTATGCGCTACATCTATAATTCGTTCCGCAAATTCACTTCGTTCTTTCACATTACGCCAATCTATGCATTGAACAGGATATCCTTTAAAATACGGAATTACTAAATCCCAAATATTCTCTTCCATTCCCCATCCGGGAATAAAAATAATCTTTAGCTCGTTCATACGAAAATCTCCTCTTCTTTCGCAATGTGAATAATTCGATCAATAGCCCATTTTAAATCAGCTATTGTATGTTGCGATGTAACTGCAAAGCGAATTCGAGAACTATGAACCGGCACAGTTGGCGGACGAATTGCAATAGCCGCAATCCCTGCCTCTTGCAACCTTTTACTAAACCGTAAAGCATGTTCATTTGAACCGACTACAATCGGTACAATATGAGTTGAACTATTCCCAATATCAAAACCAGCATCCCTTAATTTAGTTCTGAAGTATTCTCCATTTGCTATAAGGTTCTCTCTTCTTTCGTTATCTTCTTTTACAATTTCAATTGCTTTTTGCACCGCTCCTAACGTACTTGGTGGTAAAGCTGTAGTAAAAATAAAGCTTCTCATCATATTTTGTAAATACTCTATATAAATTTCATCACCTGTCAAATACGCACCATAACACCCTAAAGCCTTGCTAAACGTCCCCATATGTATATCAATTTTTTGAGAAAGATTTTTTTCTATGTGAGATAATCCAGCTCCGCCGATTCCATATATTCCACTCGCATGTGCTTCATCGACTATAATGATTGCTCCGTATTTCTCTTTCAGTTGTACTAAATCTCTCAAATACGCAGTATCACCATCCATACTAAAAACGGTATCTGTTACGATTAATTTCCTCTTTTCAGGCGAAGCCATTTTCAAAAGCTTCTCTAAATGATCCAAATCATTATGACGATACCTTTTATGCTCTGCCCCGCTTAATATGATTCCATCAACAATACTTGCGTGATTTAACTTATCACTAAAAACAATATCGTGCCGAGAGGCTAAAGAAGATATGGCACCTATATTTGCCGTATACCCACTATTTACAATTAAAGCTCTTTCAGTACCTTTCCAGTCACATATGCTTCTCTCAACCTCTTCATATAATGGATGATTTCCTACAACGAGACGAGAGGCAGTCGCTCCAGTTCCATATCTTTTTGTACAGGCAATAGCAGCTTCTTTTAACCTTTCATCTCCAGCTAACCCTAAATAATTATTTGACGCTAAATTTAACATCCTTTTTTTATCTCGAATAAGCCAAGTCTCTTCTGCCTGCTCTGTTACATATAAATTTCGATACTGCCCTTGCTTATGTAATTGTTGTAATTTAGATTGAAGGTGCGCCCGCCACGTTTGATTCATTTTGGATAAACTCCTCTAATTTTGAAATCATAATATATTCTTTTGCAGATTCCAATACTTCTTCTTTCGTAAACTCACCTTCAAAGAATGGTAATAATCCTAAAACTGGTACCCCGCTCAACTCTTCAATCATCTCTTTATTTTCTTGCACTCTTTCCATTTCACATTCTTTGCAACCTGATAAAATGACACCCGCTACGGTTAAGCCATGCGCCTTTGCGTAAGCAATCGTTAACACTGTATGATTTACTGTTCCTAATGTAGGACGAGCTACTACAATAAGAGGCAACTGTAATTCTTTTGCAAAATCAATTACTAAAGCATCTTCTGTATATGGGACAGCAAGCCCACCTGCTCCTTCTACAAATAAGCTATTAAACTCTTTTAATAGTTCATTATAGTAATCAGTAATTTCTTTTAACTTTACTACTCTTCCAGCTCTTTTCATGGCAAGTCTCGGAGCAAGTGGTTCTTCAATAGAATAAGGGCAAATTTCATTTTCTTGTGTCGGTACACCTGATAATACTTTTAACCTTGCCGCATCTCCCTCAGGGTTTGATGCAACATGCCCACTTTGCAACGGTTTATATACCCCTACGTTATATCCTAATTCTCTAAATACACCTGCTATAGCACCTGCAACTACTGTTTTTCCAACTTCAGTATCAGTTGCTGTTATGAAAAAACCACTCATTATTCTCCCTCCGTAACATCCGAGATTGCCTTATATAAGATGCGTAACATATCATCAATCTCTTCAAAAGTAGAAGCAAGTGGCGGCATAAATACAATCGTGTTACCTAGCGGTCGTAAAATCATACCTAGCTCTCTTGAGCGTTTACATACTTGAACACCGACTCTTTCTGTCCAGTCAAAAGCTTCTTTCGTTTCCTTATTCTTCACAAGCTCGATACCAACCATTAATCCGCACTGACGAATATCACCTACATGTTTATACGCAAAGAGCTTTTCTAATTGCGCTGCCACATAATCCGTTTTACGTGCCACTTCTTCTATTAAATTTGTTTTTTCATATAGTTCTAGATTCGCGATTGCTACGGCACACCCTAACGGATTGCCTGTATAGCTATGTCCATGGAAAAATGTTTTTTGTTCTTCATATTCTCCTAAGAAGGCATTATATATTTCATCTGTCGTTACGGTAACTGCAATTGGTAAATATCCACCTGTTAAACCTTTACCAGCAGTTAAAATGTCTGGCGTCACATTTTCATGTTCACACGCAAACATTTTCCCTGTACGCCCAAATCCAGTCGCTACCTCATCTGTAATAAATAATACATTGTACTTTGTACATAAATCGCGCAGTCCTTTTAAATATCCTTTTGGCATTGTAATCATTCCACCAGCACCTTGCATTAATGGCTCTACAATGATGGCAGCTACTTCTTCATGCTTTTCTTTCAACAATTCTTCCATTTCTGCTAAATGGCTTTTTACAATTTCCTCCTTATTATTTCCGTAAGGAGAACGATATGTATATGGATACGGCATTTTAATCGCATCAAATAAGAGCGAACTATACACTTGGTGAAACAAGTCTATTGCCCCTACTGAAACAGCTCCAATTGTATCACCGTGATATGCTTCTTTTAATGTAACGAATCTTTGTTTCTTTGGTTTCCCTTTATGCTGCCAATATTGGAAAGCCATCTTAATTGCAATTTCAACAGCGGTAGAACCTGAATCAGAATAGAATACCTTCTTCAATCCATCTGGTACAACCTCAATAATTTTTTCTGCTAATAAAATAGATGGAACGTTAGCAAGTCCTAACATAGTAGAATGAGCAATTTTATTTAATTGCTCACGAATTGCTTCATCTAATTCCGGTACTTGATGTCCGTGAACATTTAACCATATAGATGAAACACCATCCCAATATTCATTACCATTTACATCGTATAGCTTTCTTCCCTCTCCACGTTCAATAATGACAGGATCTTCTTCTAAATAATCTTTCATTTGTGTAAATGGGTGCCATACGTAAGCTTTATTTTTCTCTGCTAATTCTTCATATGTATAAGATGATTTTTCAATCGTTCTACTATTTATTGTCACAACTGTCACTCCTAATGTTAACTTGTTTATAAATATAGTTAACATTAAATCCGAATGACTGTCAATTATTTTAAAATCAAATAGTTCTTAAAAAAGAACAACTTATCATACGATAAGTTGTTCTACTTTCCATGCTGTATCTTTCCAATTTCTAAAATAATTTCTTCATCTTTTTTTCCCTCTGTATCAATTCCAAGTTGTTTAGCGTGCTCAATTAATAAATCATGACGCTTCTCAAACCTAGCGGTATTTACTTCTTTCGTAACCTCTTCTTTTGTTTTCCCCTCAGTAGAAACTCCTAGTTTCTCTGCTGCTTTTTCCATTGATTTCTTCTCTTCTATTTCTTTTACTTTCTTCACTTCTGACTGTTGTATTTGTTTTTGTTTCAACTGCTCTGATTCAGCCGCAAAAGCTGTGTAAATTCCAGCACTTCCGCCAACGACTAGTAAGGTGGTAAAAAGAATTATTTTTTTCTTCACTCTTTCCTCCCCTTTCAAATTCATTATAACGTACAAAATTAGAGCTTTAAAACAATTCTCCTTTATTTCCCTAAAAAAACATTTAATATTTTTATTGACATGTAAGATGAAAATGTGATAAAAATTTAACTAACATCATATGAATCGGCGATGATAGGATTTAGTAGTATTTCGATTTCTGATTTCAGAGAGCTGGTGGTCGGTGCGAACCAGTACAGAGCGAATTATGAATTACCCCCTGGAGCTTCTTTTACGAAACGTGAGGAGTAGTGAAAGACGGTTATAGACCGTTATGTCTAAAGAGTGGTGAAACGACACTGTTTCACAATTTAGGGTGGTACCGCGA